>NZ_CEZOWA010000018.1:6431-47715 GCF_983056325.1 Candidatus Marivariicella sp.
AACGTTGGTGATATTCAAAATGCATCTATTAATGCTGACTTCACCCTTACTGTATTCGATCAGCCAAACGAAAGTGAAACTGCCTCTGGAACTACAGGTAGAATTCAAAAGAATCAGTCTTACAAACGATTCACTAATCCTAGATTTAAAAGTCAAATGGAAGTTGGTAAATGGAAAGTTCGTAAAAAGATAACAGGTGGTGCAGATGCAGATCTTTTTGAAATAAATCAAGAAGAAGAAACTGGCGGACCAGAGGCTAGAGGATCAGTTAATATGATTGATGTTTTAGACTTTAGAACACCTCCTGATTTTGAGAATCCTCAGGATCATAATAAGGATAATGTTTACGAAGTTATCGTTGAACTGATTAATGAAGACGATGGAGAATCTGAGATTCCAGTTATTGTTAATCAAAGAGAGATATCTGTTCCAGAGAATGACGCAAAAACTGTTGAAATTCAGTCAATTGGGGCATCACCTGCTCAGGATACAGATTTAGATGGGATAGCCGATGTAATCGATAACAGTCCATTATATCCAAACGCCAACCAAGCCGATGCTGATGGAGATGGTGTTGGAGATGTAACGGATGACGACGATCAAGATGGTGTTTGGAATCCAAATGATGGATGTGCTAATACTACTCTTGGGGACAGAGTCGATATTTATGGGTGTGCAATATTTTATTTACCAACCAATAATTTTTCAATAACTAAATCAGAAAAATGTATTGGTACAAATACAATATCTATTGCATCCGCTCGAGCAGATCTTGATTATACAGTGACCGTATCAGGAGCCATTTCACAAACAACAAGTTTCAGTGGATCCACATATGATATTGAAAATCTGTCGGCTGGAACCTATTCAGTTTGTTTAACTGTTGACGGAGTAGCATCATCTGTATACCAACGTTGTTATAGTATGACTATCACTGAACCTCAACCCCTAAGTGTTTTTAGTATTACAGATCCAGGAAATAACTCTGTAACATTTAACCTAGATGGAGGGATGATTTATAACGTCACTCACAATGGTATCACTACTCAGACTAAAGAATCTACTTATACAGTTTCTTTAAAATCAGGTATGAATACTATAGATATCAATACCGGTATAGGTTGTCAGGGTGAGTTTGGAACAACCTACTTCAACTCAAGTCCAGTTGACTTAGCGCCTAATCCATTTAGAAGTTCCGTAAAACTATATGTTGGAGGAGACGACGAAGCATTGTCGGTAAGTGTATTTAACATGGTTGGAAACCAAGTTTTAACAATGGATAAAGTATTGGAGTTTGGTTCAAGAACAATAGAGGTAAATACCACATCTTTAATGTCAGGAACGTATTTAATAAAAATTAACGGAGCAACAACTCAACAAACATTTGTTGCAATAAAACAGTAGAAAAAATGAAACGTATATTTATATCAATATTTAGTTTTTTAATAATTATTAGTTGTGGAGGTGGAGGTGGAGATGATCCTGTTTCTCCCCCTGTAATCAACCCTCCAACGCCCCCTGTTGTTGTGATTTTACAACCTGGAGCACCCGCTCTGTCGTTCCCTGCAAACAATGAACCTTGTCAGGATGGAACTTCGATTAATGACTCTCAAAGTGAGGTTAATTTCCAATGGGGAGCTTCTGCTAATACTAACAATTATGTTTTAACCATTACTAATTTAGCTACTAATGCAGAATTAACATTTAATTCATCAAATGCAAATAAAGTAGTTGCATTATCTAAATCTGACCCATATAGATGGAGTGTAACCGCTCAGGGTGAAACTGGATCAACTCCTGCTCAAAGTCCTTTGTGGAAATTTTATTTAGCCGGAGATGCTCAAG
This sequence comes from Candidatus Marivariicella sp., assembly GCF_983056325.1. Taxonomy (NCBI): domain Bacteria; kingdom Pseudomonadati; phylum Bacteroidota; class Flavobacteriia; order Flavobacteriales; family Flavobacteriaceae; genus Candidatus Marivariicella; species Candidatus Marivariicella sp. The sequence continues at coordinate 8,277 of NZ_CEZOWA010000018.1, forward strand.
TAAATTATGCGCCGTTTCCCCCAGATTTACTTTCTCCAAAATCAGGATCAAATGTCTTTTCAGTCAATAATGAGGTTACTCTTACTTGGGGAGCTTCTGATGTGGATAACGACCTAACTACTTATGAAGTGTATTTTGACAATGTTGACGGGTCAACTCTTCTTGGTTCTTATGCTCACTCATCAGAAACAAGTAGTACGGCGGTAAGTGTTTCAGACAACACATTGTATTACTGGAAAGTCATTGCAATTGATGCCAATGAAAACCAGAGCGATTCGGGAGTTTATACCTTTAGAGTTCAATAGTTTTTTTAGGATAAGAATATTTTAAAATTTTGTATTACATTTATAAAGGCTTGATTTTAACTCAGGCCTTTTTAAGTATAAAATCTCTATGAAATGAAAACAAGCGAAAAGTATTGGAAAAAAAACTTGACTTATCTTAAATATTTACTTTTCATTTGGTTTATTGTATCCTTTGGAGCAGGAATAATATTTAAAGACTTTTTAAACGCATATAGCCTTGGTGGGTTTCCTCTTGGTTTTTGGTTTTCACAACAAGGATCTGTTTACGTCTTTGTAGTATTAATTTTTGTTTATGTATACCTAATGAATAAATTGGATAAAGAGCACGGATATGAAGATTAACCAATTTAATAAATTCAAATAATAAATTATGAGTGTTCAATTATGGACCTACTTACTAGTAGGTATTACGTTTGCATTATATATTGGAATAGCTATATGGTCTAGGGCTTCATCGACTAAGGAGTTTTATGTGGCCGGAGGAGGAATCTCTCCATTGGCAAATGGAATGGCAACAGCTGCTGACTGGATGTCTGCAGCATCATTTATTTCAATGGCAGGATTGATTTCATTTCTCGGCTATGATGGTGGGGTGTATATAATGGGATGGACAGGAGGATATGTTCTTTTAGCTCTTTTACTCGCTCCATACCTTCGGAAATTTGGGAAATTTACTGTTCCTGACTTTATAGGGGAAAGATATTATTCTAATACTGCTAGAGTTGTTGCAGTCATATGTGCTCTACTTGTATCTTTCACATATGTCGCAGGACAAATGAGGGGGGTTGGTGTCGTATTTTCAAGGTTTCTTGAGGTTGATATTAATACAGGGGTTATAATTGGAATGGTTATAGTTCTTTTTTACGCTGTTTTGGGAGGAATGAAAGGGATTACATATACGCAAGTTGCTCAATATTGTGTTCTAATTTTTGCCTTTATGGTTCCTGCAATATTTATATCATTTCAAATGACAGGAAGTCTTGTTCCACAAATAGGAATGGGATCTACATTGAACGATGGATCTGGAGTGTATGTTTTAGATAAGTTAAACTCTATAAACACAGAGTTAGGATTTAATAAATACACAGACGGAAGTAAATCTCTTTTAGATATTATTGCTATTACCTGTGCTCTAATGGTTGGAACTGCTGGATTACCCCATGTTATTGTTAGATTTTTTACAGTTAAAAAGGTAAGCGATGCAAGAAAATCTGCTGGTTTAGCACTGCTTTTTATAGCTATTTTATATACCGCAGCTCCGGCAGTATCCGTATTTTCAAGAATAAATCTTATCTCCACAGTCAAAGACAATCCCTATTCCTCCATGCCAAAATGGTTTAGTAATTGGGAACAAACTGGTTTGTTAAAGTTTAATGATAAAAATAACGATGGAAATATTCAATATTTAGCAGATCCAAATCTAAATGAATTGTATGTTGATCCAGATATAATGGTGTTGGCTAATCCTGAAATAGCTGACTTACCACCCTGGGTAATAGGCCTTGTTGCTGCTGGTGGCTTAGCAGCTGCATTGTCAACTGCTGCAGGTCTATTACTAGTCATTTCATCATCGATTTCTCATGATTTAATAAAAAATATCATTAATCCAAACATCACTGACAAGGGAGAATTATGGGCAGCGAGAATTTCTGCAACATTTGCTGTGGTAATAGCAGGATATTTTGGGATTAACCCTCCTGATTTTGTTGCTGCGGTTGTTGCTTTAGCTTTTGGTCTTGCAGCAGCATCTTTTTTTCCTGCAATAATTCTTGGAATTTTTTATAAAAAAATGAATAAAGAAGGAGCAATAACAGGAATGATAGTCGGAATGCTTTTCATGTTATTTTACATTTTAAAATTTAAATTTGGAGTTTTTGATGGTGGTAAATCAGCAGTTCAAGGTCTAACTGATAAATGGTGGTTTGGGGTTTCTCCTGAAGGTTTTGGTGCAATTGCTATGGTGTTTAACTTTCTTTCTGCACTAATAGTAAACAGATTCACGCCCCCACCTCCTTTGGAAGTTCAGCAAATAGTTGAAAATATTAGGATTCCATCTGGGGTTGCACCAGCAAATAATCACTAATTTTATTAATTAAATTTTTTTTAAATGTCTAATTATAATATAAATAGTCCAGAAGATTATAAAAGGATTTATGAGGAATCAATAAATCAACCTGAAAAATTCTGGAATGATTTAGCTAAAGAAAATTTCAAATGGCAAAAACATTGGGATGCAGTTTTAAATTGGGATTTTCAAAAACCAGAAATTAAATGGTTTGAAGGTGCAAAACTCAATATAACTGAAAATTGTTTAGACAGACACCTGGCAGATAAAGCTAAAAAGACAGCTATCATTTTTGAACCAAATGATCCTAAAGATAAACCAGAGCAAATTTCATATGAGTCTCTCTATCATAGAGTAAATAAAATGGCGAATGTTCTAAAGAACGAAGGAGTTCAAAAAGGAGATAGGGTTTGTATTTATTTACCAATGATTCCAGAACTTGCGATTAGCGTATTGGCATGCGCAAGAATTGGCGCAGTCCATTCTGTAGTTTTTGCAGGATTTTCCGCAACTGCATTGTCAACAAGAATCAATGATTGCAATTGTAAAATTGTCTTGACTTCAGACGGTTCTTTCAGAGGGAATAAAACACTAGACCTAAAAAAAATAGTTGATACGGCATTAATTGAATGCCCTCAAGTTTTATCAGTTTTAGTTGTCGAAAGAACTAAAACACAAATACATTTACAAAAAGGGAGGGATTACTTAATAGAACCATTATTGGAGGAAGCAAGTGACGAATGTCCGATAGAAATTATGGATTCCGAAGATCCTCTTTTTGTTTTGTATACATCTGGTTCTACGGGAAAACCAAAAGGCATGGTTCATTCATCTGCAGGTTATATGGTCGGATCTGCATACACATTTAAAAATATTTTTCAATATCAAGAGGAAGATATATATTGGTGTACGGCTGATATTGGCTGGATTACAGGACACTCTTATATAGTTTATGGACCTTTATTAAATGGAGCAACAACTCTTATGTTTGAGGGAGTCCCTTCATTTCCAGATTATGGTCGTTTTTGGGAAATAGTTGAAAAGCATAAAGTCAATCAATTTTATACTGCACCTACAGCAATTAGAGCATTGGCAAAAGAGTCTATAGATCTCGTAAATAAGCATGACCTATCATCCATCAAAGTGTTAGGATCTGTGGGTGAACCAATTAACGAAGAGGCATGGAACTGGTATAATAAAAATATTGGAAAAAATAAATGTCCAATTGTTGATACATGGTGGCAAACAGAAACAGGATCAATAATGATATCTTCAATTCCAAACGCTATTGAATCCAAACCAACATATGCTACTCTACCGTTTATTGGAATTCAACCAGCTATAATGGACCAAAATGGGGAAGAAATTACAGAAAATGATGCTGAAGGTAGACTTTGCATCAAATATCCCTGGCCCTCAATGGCTAGAACTATTTGGGGAGATCATAAGAGATATAAAGAAACCTATTTTTCATCTTTTGAAAATAAATATTTCACTGGTGACGGATCATATAGAGATGACAAAGGACTATATAGAATTACAGGAAGGGTAGACGATGTTATAATTGTATCAGGACACAACCTTGGAACAGCCCCAATAGAAGATGCAATAAACGAACATAATCTAGTTGCTGAATCGGCTATTATTGGAGTTCCACACGACATAAAAGGAAATTCTTTATTTGGCTACGTGACTTTAAAAAACCCATCAAGTGCATCTTTAGATGAAAGTCTTAAATTAGAAATTAATCAATTAATATCTAAACAAATTGGACCCATTGCAAAATTAGATCGTATTGAATTTGTTTCAGGTCTTCCAAAAACTCGTTCAGGTAAAATCATGAGAAGAATTTTAAGAAAAATTGCACACAATGAAATTGATAACCTTGGAGACATTTCAACCCTTTTAAACCCTGAAATTGTGGATGAAATTATTTCCAAAGTTTTAAGTTGATATTTTGAATAGAACATCTAAATACTTTCAAGAGTTTTTAAAAAGAATTCAAGCAATCAAAAAAGAAGTTAGAGAGGTAAAAACAGGTAAATTTATTGCATATTTAATAGCTCTATTCTTACTCCCGGCTGGATCAATTTTATGCATGGTTGCTCTATATATAAGATTTTTAAAAAAAGACTAATGAAAAAAAGATATCTAATAATTTTAATTTTTTATTCCTCAATTGCAACAGCTCAGTTATCAATAGAGTCGATAGATCTTCCAAAAAAAATTGATGAAACATCTGGACTTGAATATTTCAGAGGACATTTTATTACTCACAACGATTCTGGTGGAAAGTCAAAATTATATTCCTTTACCAGCGAAGGAGACCTTATAAAATCACACAATATTAAAGGTGCAAAAAATAGAGATTGGGAAGAATTAACAGCAGATAACAACTATATATATATATGCGATACAGGGAATAATTATGCTACCAGAAAAGATCTAAAAATTTACAAAGTAGATAAAGACCTTATTCTAAAAGACTCGATTCTAATTAGATACAAGAATCAGAAGAGCTTCAAAAGAAAAAGTAAAAACAGATACGATGCAGAGGCAATCGCCTCGGTAGATAGCATCTTATTATTATTTTCAAAAGACAGAAAAAGATTAACAACACAAGTCTATTCTATTCCAAAAGAGGCAAATAATTACGTTCTTAGTCCTATTGCTGAATTTAAAGTGGATGCGCTTGTCACTGCAGCAGATTATGATCCTATATCAAAAACACTAGCTCTTACTTCCTATACATATGAAGGTGATCAATATTTATACAGGTTCTTGAATTTTGATATTAAAAAAATAAAAAGTTTAAAGTTCGAGAAATTCATTATTCCTGTTAAGCCTGCTCAAATAGAGGCAGTTAAAGTTGAGGATTCATCAACTTTTTGGATTACTTCAGAGGATGAAGGTGAAGGATCACCCCGGCTTTTTAAGGCATGTATTGAATAAACTTTAAATTTAAAAAATGAAAGAAATTAAATTAATTTATCAATTACAAAAAGAGTTCTTTAATTCAAAAAAGACGCTTAATGTAAAATATAGAAAACAATCGTTAAAAAAACTATCCACATCTATTTCTAAGCATGAGCAATCTATTTATAAAGCTTTAATGATGGATCTTGGAAAATCTCATTACGAAAGTTTTTTAAGTGAGATATTATTTGTTCAAAAAGAGATTAAGACAATGCTTAAAAATATTGATTATTGGACTCGACCTAAAAGAGTTTCAGGTTCAATATATAATTTCCCTTCAAAAGATTATGTAATTCCAGATCCTTTTGGATGTATTTTAAACATAAGTCCTTGGAATTATCCTTTTAATTTAGCCTTGGTGCCTGTTGTTGGGGCTGTTGCTGCAGGAAACACTGTGGTTATTAAACCTTCAGAGCATTCTCCTGAAACTAATAAAATACTCATAACCATTATAAAAGAGTCTTTTGATCCAGGACATGTGACTACTGTCATTGGAGATTCAAAAGAAGCTCAGCAACTTTTATCATTGAGATGGGATTTTATTTCTTTTACTGGAAGTACTTCTGTTGGAAAAATTGTTGCAAAAGCAGCAGCAGAATTTTTAACACCTACTATTCTTGAACTTGGTGGAAAAAATCCATGTATAGTTGAAGAATCTTCCAAAATTGAATTAACGGCAAAAAGAATTGTTTGGGGTAAGTTTTTTAATTGTGGTCAAACATGTATTGCTCCTGATTACATTTTAGTGAATTATAAAATAAAAGACAGATTAATTGATGCTTTAAAAAAGGCAATTAAGGATGCTTTTGGAGAAAACCCTCTAGAATCTGAAAGCTATGGTAGATTAGTCAATAAAAACCATTTTGAAAGAATTAATAAAATGCTGAATGGAGCGACAATTGTTTGTGGGGGAGAATCCGATGTTTCAAAAAAGTTTTTTGCACCTACAATTATTCTCGATCAAAACCTAGAAAGCGGGGCTATGCAAGAGGAGATTTTTGGACCAATTCTTCCAATAATAACATATGACAATATTGATGAAGCTTACGAAATAATTAGTCGTTTCGATAAACCTTTAGGAGCGTATATATTCTCAAAAAGTAAAAAAAATATTGAAAGATTTAAAAATGAAATTTCTGCTGGAGCTATAGTTGTTAATGATAGTATTATTCAGTTTATAAACTCAAACCTACCTTTTGGCGGAATAGGAAATAGTGGATTGGGTGCCTATCATGGCGTGCATAGTTTTGATTTATTCACGCATTTTAAACCTTTTATAAAACGAAGTTTTTTCCCAGACCCCTTTTTACGATACGCACCCTACCCAAAAAATTGGGGATGGATAAAAAAGATTTTAAAATATATATAATTCCTACTAATTTTTTGGAATTTTACAGCTACTTACTCCGAATAAACGGTAAGCATAACAATTTCCAGACAAAGCATTGAATAAAAGACCAATCCCAAGAAAACCCGCAAACATAGTCCAAGCTGTTTCTCCAAAAAACAACGGAATTGGAATCAACATGAATGATATTATTACTCTTATTGCACGGTCTTTATTACTCTGATTTTTAATTAAAAATTTAAATTTCATTTTGTAAATATAGACAAACGAATTAGTAGTTATCGATAAACTTGATACCACTGTCTAAAACCGAAGAATTTATGGAGTTTATATATTTTTTTGATATCATCTTTAAATTATTCAACTCAACATTCAATTCTTTTTTAACTTCTTCGAAAAACTCCAAGGATTGATCAGTGGGAGGGTAGTCTCCCCTTTGCGAGTCAGCCATTAAAAAAGCAAGTCGATTGTTTATCCGTATACCATAATTTAAAGGATCTTGTCTGCTTTGATTTTTAGTCATATGAATATTATTCTCAATCACAGACAACTCATTTAAAAACTTATCAATTAATGAATTGATATCTGAATTGTTATTGCTCTTATTTAAAATATAATCAAGATCCTTCCTTGTGTTTCTTATACCTATTATCGCTTGATTTGCTTTTGAAACTTCATCTCTAACATTTAAAAGAAAATTTAGCTGTTTTTCGAAGTCTTCTTGAGTATTATTTAGCCTAGGGTCTTTGATTACTTCGAACTCTTGATCTGTAACTTCCTCATTGTAAGTAAGTTTTATATTATATTTCCCTGGAACAACCTTTGGCCCAACATTAGGTGAAGAATAAAAGACCATCCCTTTGAATGTTTTGAATCCGGGATATCTCATGTCCCAAACTAACCTATTTCCTCCACTTTTAGGTTTTAAAGATTTTATATTATTTCCTGACAAAGCATAATCAATATCGTTTGAGTTGCTTGAAATTGGTTTTACAGAGGATGAAAGTAATTTATCTTTATTGTTAGTGTATGATTTAATTATTCCTCCTTTTTCATCTAATATTTCAATTTTAATAAAGTCATTGTCCTTTAGGTCTTTTATGAAATAATTAATAATTACCCCATTTGGATGATTTTCCCCATTTAACAAACTTCCTGATCCACTCCATCCAGACTGCATTCTGAATGAAATATCTGGTTTGTAAAGATGAGAACTTTTAGAATTTAAATTTTTTGAAAGCTGATGAAGAGGAGTTAGATCGTCAATAATCCAGAATGCCCTTCCATGAGTAGCCACAATCAAATCATTTTCTTTAACATGTAAATCCCTAATTGCTGTGATTGGAAGATTTAACTGAAACGGTTTCCAGCTATTACCATCATCAAATGAGAGATACATCCCCCATTCTGTTCCTGAATATAAAAGTCCAGGTCTTTTTTTATCAGCCCTAATAACACGTGTATAATAATTTTTATTTATTCCTTTAGTAATTAAGGTCCAAGTTTCTCCATAATCGTTTGTTTTATACAAATAAGGGGTATAGTTTCCAAACTTGTAAGAGGTTGCAGCTACATAGGCTTTACCTTTGTCAAAAGTGCTAACATCAATACTGTTTATCATATTTAGTTTAGGAGATATTGTTTCTGGAGGGGTTACATTTTTCCATGTTTTACCTCCATTTTTAGTTACATGAATTAATCCATCATCGCTCCCGGTCCAAATAACATTCTCTTCAATTTCTGATTCAGCAATCGCAAAAATATTAGCATAAAATTCAGCCCCTGTATTATCCTGAGTGATTAGACCTCCAGAAGATTTGATAGTTTCAGGTAAATTTCTTGTTAGATCTCCTGAAATAGTCTCCCATGTTTGACCCTCATTTGTTGTCACATGTAGATAATTAGATCCAGCATATAATTTTTTTGGATTATTGGGACTAAACATGACAGGAAAATTCCAATTGAATCGGTACTTCATTACTTCCGCTCCTGATCCCGCTGGATTATCAGGCCAAACATTAATAGATCTAATCTGATTAATAGTATGGTCTTTTCTCATCATATAACCTTTATAAGTGCCACCATAAACTATATCGTTATTAAGGGGATCTGGAGCAAGATGAGCACTTTCTCCTCCAGCAGTTGATTCCCAGTCATCCTCAGTAATTGCTCTACCTGAAGACCTGTGTCTTATTCTTACTGTACTGTTGTCTTGTTGAGCACCATAGATCCTGTAAGGAAAGGAATTGTCAGTAGTTACTCTATAGAACTGAGAAGTAGGCTGATTATGATAGGTAGTCCAATTTTCCCCTCCGTCATTTGAAACTTGAGCACCACCATCGTCAGCTATTATCATTCTTAAATTATTATTTGGATCTATCCACAAATCATGATGATCCCCATGTGGTGCATTTTTTAACTCAAATGTTTCTCCCCCATCTTTGGAAACACCATAACTTACATTCATAACGTAAATTTTATCTTCATTTTGAGTATCAGCATAGATTCTTGTATAATACCAGGCTCTTTGTCTTAATGCCCTGTTTGAATTCACCTTTCTCCAATTATTTCCTCCATCATCAGAGCGGTATAAACCTCCATCATCTGACTCTATCATTGCCCATATTCTTTTGGAATTAAGAGGTGAAATAGTTAATCCAATCATTCCCCATGGAAACTCGGGTAATCCCTTAAAAGTTGAAATATCTTCCCAACTGTCTCCACCATCAAAGCTTCTAAATATTTTACTATCTAGACCGCCACTATCCATTCTAAAACCATTTCTTTTCATTTCCCATGACGAGGCATATAAAATTCTTGAATTATTAGGATCAATTATAAGATCACCTATCCCTGCTTTATTTGAAATATATAGAATTTTACTCCAAGTTTTACCACCATTTGTTGATCTGTATAATCCTCTTTCTTTATTTGGTTTCCATAAATTTCCTATTACTGCCGCATAAACTATATCAGGGTTAGTTGGGTGGATTCGTATTCTGGAAATATGTTCTGATTTTGGAAGTCCAATATAATTCCAAGTTTCTCCAGCATCTGTGCTCTTCCAAGCTCCTTTTCCTGAAGACACGTTCCCTCTTAAAGTTTGTTCACCTTCACCAACATAAATTATATTCGGATCTGACTCTGAAACAGAAATGACCCCAATAGAACCTCCAAAATATCCGTCACTTATACTTTTCCAAGTATTTCCAGCATCTTTTGATTTCCAAACACCACCTCCAGCTGTTCCCATATAATAGGTCTTATTATCTGATGAAATTCCAGTTGCAGTTCCTGCTCGTCCTCCCCTGAAAGGACCGACTAATCTATAATTTATGGCATTGTATAAACTTTCATTAAATGAAAGTTCCGGATTTTTAAATTTCCTTTTTTGAGAGTGAGAATTATTAGTTATTCCGAATAATAAAACAAAAATATAGAGAAGGGTGTAATTTTTCATTTGTATTTAAATTAAGAAGCAAAAAAATTATTAAGTATTTCTAATTTACAAAAGATTAGTTAAATGCATTTAAAACCAATCAAGATTTTTTTAAAACTAAAAAACACTTTAATATTAGGGTGTTTTTTTGATATCTTTATTTTAGTTATTTCAATTATATGCAATTATCAATTTATCAAGTTGATGCTTTTACAGACTCTGTTTTTGGGGGTAACCCTGCTTGCGTTATTCCTCTTAAAAAGTGGTTAAAAAGTGAAACCCTACTCAAAATAGCTCAAGAAAATTCTGTCCCAGAAACTGCTTTTTTTGTTGAAACAGAAATCGGATTTCATTTGAGATGGTTTACCCCTGAGATTGAGATGGATTTGTGCGGACATGCTACCTTAGCATCTGCTTTTATTATTAAAGAGTATTTAAATTATTCTAAAAAGGAAATAAATTTTAAAACATTAAGCGGAAATTTAAAAGTAACTTCAAAGGATTCTTTATATACACTCGACTTTCCAAGTAGAGATCCTGTTGAAGTTAACTTACCTGTAATCATATCCAAAGCAGTCAGTATACCTCCGGTTAAAACCTTTAAATTCAGAGATTATGTTTTGATTTACAATAATCAAACCGATATTGAAAATATAGTTGTTAACCCTCAAATTTTAAACCAGATAGATCTTAAAACAGGAGGAATCATAGTAACATCTAAAGGAGATTCTGTAGATTTTGTCTCAAGGTTTTTCACCCCAAGATCTAGTGTTCTAGAAGATCCGGTGACTGGATCTGCCCATTGTTCTTTAATACCTTATTGGAGTAAAGTTTTAAATAAAAATAAGATGAAAGCTTTTCAGTTATCAAAAAGAAAAGGTGAGTTGTTCTGCGTAAACAAAGGTGATCGTGTATTGATAAGTGGAAATGCAAAAATCTATTCCAGAGGAATCATATGGATATAATCAATAATTTATATCTTTAATAATCAAGCTTTTAATTCTCCAATAAATTCTTAACAAAATGAAGTATTTACTAACTCTCTTTTCCTTAATCTCCCTAAACATATCTGCACAAAAATACTTTACTGAAAAATACGAACCTTATAGTTCTGAAATAGAATCTCCAGAATCTTTTTTAGGTTATCCCATCGGATCAGAACATACAAGACATGACAACATTATAAGTTATTTTAAAAATCTGGCTGATAAATCTGATCGGGCTATTTTAAAATTTTATGGAAAAACACATGAAGGAAGAAGACTCCCAATGCTTATTATCAGCTCTCCAGAAAATTTAAAAAATATTGATCAAATTCAAAAAAGGCATCTTATGCTGGTTGATCCAGATAATAAAATCGAACCAATCGAAAAAGATCCGGTAATTATAAACTTGGCCTACAATGTCCATGGTAATGAACCATCATCATCAGAAGCTGCTATTCTTTCAGCTTACACACTCACTGCATCTGAAAATAAAGAAGTATTAAGCGTGCTTAAAAACAGTTTAGTATTTATTGATCCTGCTATTAACCCTGATGGTAGAGACCGTCATACTCAATGGGCAAACAGCTATAAAGCTTTTCCTTTGGTCAAAGACCCCAATGATGCTGAACACAATGAAAACTGGCCCAGAGGAAGAACAAATCATTATTGGTTTGATTTAAATCGAGATTGGCTTTTAGCTATAAATCCCGAAAGTCAAGGAAAGCTTAACTGGTATCATCAGTGGTATCCAAATGTAGTTACAGATTTTCATGAAATGGGAAGCCAAAGTTCTTACTTTTTTGAGCCCATGAAAGCAAACGGATCTTTAGATCCAATCATGCCCAAAGAAAATTATATAGATTTAAATAATTTATTTGCTAAATACTTTTCAAAATCTTTAGACAGTATAGGTTCTCTTTATTTTACAAAAGAAGCATTCGATGGAACTTATCCTGGTTATGGATCATCATATGCAGACCTTCAAGGAGGGCTTGGTATTCTTTTTGAACAAGCAAGCTCCAGGGGGTTGATTCAAAAAACAGATTATAGTGAAATAACGTTTCCTTTCACAATTAGAAATCAATATGTCTCAAGTATGGCAACATTAAAAGCTTCCGTTGAAAATAAATTACTTTTAAATAAGTATCAAAAAGCAACATTTAAAAGTGCAATTACAAATGCAGAAAAAAGTAGGATTAAAGGGTATGAGTTTCAAACAACCGATCAAAATTTGAGCGAGGCTTTTATAGATAAACTTTTAAAACATAAGGTTAAAGTTTTTGAAAAGAAAACAGGTAGTTATTATGTTCCGACAAAACAGCCTCAATATAGAATGGTTCAAACATTTTTTGAGACATATGAAAAATATAGAGATAGTGTTTACTATGATGCCTCTGCTTGGTCGGTAGCAAATTTTTATAACATTAAATACAAATCAACCACTAAGTCATATGCTAATAATGAAATTGAGAATACGGATAAATTAGTAAAATGGACTTCAGTTCAAAAGTCAGATTATGCTTATTTAGTGGATTCTAACGATTATAATGTTCCCGCTTTAATAAATGGATTACAGAGAAAAAATATTGTTGTTGCAACATCATTTAAGCCCTTTAGCATAAGGACAAATTCAGGAAATAAAGACTTTTCGTATGGTTCTTTAGTAATACCAATCGCAAATCAAAAGGTAAGTAGTAAACATATCTATAATTCGATAGTTGATCTCCAAAAGAAACTTAAGATTAATGTTTTATCTGTCAATTCTGGATTAAGTTTAAAAGGAATTGATCTTGGATCAAGGAATATTAAATCACTTAAAACTCCAAAAGTAGCAATGATAATTGGAGATGGAATAAGGTCATATGAAGCTGGGGAGGTCTGGCACTTATTGGATACCAGAGTTCACATGCCTATTACTAAAATCTCAGTTAATTATTTTGATAGAATCTCAATTGATCAGTATAATGTTTTAATTATGGTTTCAGGAACTTATAAATTTAATATTAAAACAAAAGAAAAAATCAAGGATTGGATATCAAAAGGTAACACTTTAATTACTATCGGAACTGCTAATAACTGGATTGTAAAAAATAAGATTGTTAACGAGCAGTTAGTTGTCAAAAAGAAAGATACATTGAAAACTAAAATTGAAAGAAAACCATATGTTGATGCATCAGAAAATAACGGTAGAGAAAAATTAGGAGGAGTATTTTTGAAAGTAAATATTGATAAAACTCATCCAATAGCTTTTGGATATAAAGATGAAAATCAAGTAGTATATAAAAATAATTTAGTTTGGTTAAAGCCAAGTAAAAACGACTACTCTAATGTAGCCTTATATACCAATAAACCTCATATTGACGGATATATTTCTAAAAACATACGTAAGGACTACTTGTCTAAAAGTGCATCGCTAATTGTTAGTAAAGTAGGTAAAGGAAGAGTTGTGATGTTTGCAGATAATCCAAATTTTAGAGGAACGGCATATGGAACTAATAGGTTGTTTTTGAATTCAATTTTCATGTCTGACAAAATACTTATTCCAACCTCAAATCAAAATTAATATCTAACACTTTATAATTTATAAACTATGAAAAAATTACTGTTATTATTATTAATATTTAATTTTCATAATAATATTATATCTCAAAGAATCTACCAAGAGATCTCAAAAAAGGAAGGTCAAAAAAGCTTAACTCTTTTTAAAGAATTTTTATCCATACCTAATGATGCCAGAAATAAAGAAAATATTTTTAAAAATATCATTTGGAGTACAGATAAATTAAACTCCTATGGTTTTAAAACCAAATCATTAAAGACCTCTTCTTTACCACTAATTGTCGCCTCTAAGATAACTAACGAAGAACTACCAACAATTGCTTTTTATATGCATTTAGACGGACAAGCAGTGGACGTGTCAAAGTGGGATCAAGATGATCCATGGACACCTGTGTTAAAAAAATACAATGGAAATGAATGGGAGCAATTGGATTGGAATTCAGCTTATTCTGATCAAAACGAAAATTTAAGAATATATGCCAGATCAAGTTCGGATGATAAGGGTCCCTTTTTAATGTTTTTAACTGCAATTAAAATATTAGATATAAGTAACAAAAAACCTGCATTTAACATCAAACTTATTCTTGACTTTGAGGAGGAAAAAAGTTCACCGGGACTTCCAGAAGCAGTTGCTAATTATCAAGAGGATTTAATGGCTGATTTGCTTTTAATCTTGGATGGGCCAATGCATTTTACTGGAAAACCTACATTAGTTTTTGGTAATAGAGGAATTTCATCAATTACACTTAAAACTTTTGGTCCCAAGACACCCCAACATAGTGGTCATTATGGTAATTACATTCCTAATCCGGCACTTAGACTAAGTCAAATTCTTTCATCAATGAAGAGTGAAGATGGAAAAGTTATTATTCCTGATTTTTATGAAGGAATCTATATTAGTGACGAGATTAAGAAAATTTTAAATAATGTGCCTGCGGCTGAAAATGCAATTAAAAAAAGAACCAAAATTAATTCAACTGATAACGTTGGTGCAAACTACCAAGAATCCCTGCAATATCCATCTCTAAACATAAGAGGCCTCCAAAGTGGTTGGGTCGGAGATCAAGCAAGAACTATTATTCCTTCAAGCGCAAAAGCAGAAATTGATGTGAGACTAGTCTTGGAAAGTAATCCCAAAAAATTGATGACTTCTATTAAAAAACACATAGAGTCTTTAGGTTATAAAATATTAGATAAGGATCCAACGGACGAAGAAAGATTGAAATATGAAAAAATTGTTCAAATGAATTATAAAATTTCATATCCTGCATTTAGAACACCTGTTAATTCTGCAGAAGGAAAGTGGCTTAAAGCTTTACTTAAAGAATATTATAAGACGGATCCTGTTCTTATAAGAACCAGTGGAGGGTCTGTACCAATATCTCCATTTGTAAATCAACTTGGAATTCCATCAATAGGTCTTCCTACAGTGAACCTTGACAATAATCAACATAGTCCGAATGAAAACTTAAGATTAGGTAACTATTTTCAAGGAATAGAGTCGTTAGTTAGTATTTTATTAAACCCCATAAATAAATGAAATTAGTTTTTTCAATAATTATTTTACTCTCTTTTAATGAAATTAATTCTCAATCAATTATATTTTCTTCAAGCGATAGACTTGTGCTTGGAAATTATAAAGAAAGAACAGCATCATTAGATGTTGGTGATATAGACAAAGATGGTGATCAAGATATAATTGTTGCAAACGGAAGACATTGGCCAGGACAAAATAGAATTTTCTTTAATAATGGAGATGGTATTTTTACAGTATCCAGACCTTTAGGATTAGAAAGTTCAACAAGTTACTCAACTGAATTAGCTGATTTTGATAATGACGGAGACTTAGATGTTGCTGTTGGAAATGATCGTGCTCCAAATAAGATATTTATTAATGACGGAAACGGAAACTTATCAATACACTCCAACTTTGGCAATGATTATTCAACTACAAGAAATATAATAGTTTCAGATATTGATTTAGACGGTGATCAAGATATTTTAATAACTAACCGTAGAAAAGAAAATGAAATTTGTATTAATGACGGAAAAGGAATTTTTAGTAAAACAATTGGTTTTGGAACAAAAAATGACTCTACGATTGACGTTGAGGTTGTCGATATAGACCAAGACAATGATATGGATATAGTACTAGCTAATAGAGATAAACAACAAAACCACATTTATTTAAATGATGGAAATTTAAATTTTAATAAAAAAATATTATTTGGTTCAGGAACAGATGTTACTCGTTCTGTTGAGATTTCAGATATAAATCAAGATGGATTCTTAGACATCATTTGCGCAAATATTGGAGAGTCAAATTTTATATATTTTGGAGATTCAAATTATAGTTATAAAAAAAAGATAGAATTTGACAAAAGCCTTGATAAATCGTATTCAATTGACACGGGTGATCTAGATTTAGATGGAGACATAGATATAGTTATAGGAAATTCAAACTCTGCTAATTCTGTTTTTTATAATGAAGAAAATGGAATGGTTTGGACCAAAGTTTTACTCAGTAATAAAAAATTTAACACATACGATATTAAAATAACTGATTTAAACAATGACGGAAGACCGGATATTATTGAAAGTAATTCAGACGAAAGAAACATTTATTATTTCAATAAATTAACCAACAAATAAAAACTAAAAAATGATCAAAAAAATCGTATTGCTCCAAGTCTTAACTTTTTCATTCTTTATTACGGCAGATGAAATTAATGCCCAAAAGAATAATGAAACTCTGATATTTAAATATTTTGGTGCTGCTGGTTGGGAGATTTCTGATAGTAGTATAACCATTTTAATAGACCCCTATTTATCCAGATTAAAGCTTGGCGAAACTTCAATAAAACTAAACCCTAATTCAGCAAAACCATCAACTAGCTCTGTCGATAACCGAAGAAGTTACAAAAGAACAGATTTATTTGAATCAGACACAACAGTCATAAATAAAAACATCAATAAAGCTGATTTTATTTTGGTACACCATTCTCATTTTGATCATTTATCAGACATACCCTATATCGCAAAAATGACTGGAGCAAAGGTGATTGGGACAGAAACTACAGTTTCAATACTAAAGGCTTATGGAATTGAAGATGATAATCTATATACTGTAAGAGGAGGTGAAGATTATCAGTTTGAAAATTTTTCTTTAAGGGTTTTACCTTCAATTCACTCTGCATTGGGCGAAAAGCATTATTTTAATTCTGAGGTATACAAAGAGGGAGATATTCAAGCTCCTTTAATGATCAAACAATTTATTGAAGGAACCTCGTTAATGTATTTTATAAGATTCAAATCTCATAAAGTCTTAACTATGGGTTCTATGAATTTTGTTGAGAGAGAATTAGAAGGATTAAAACCAGATATACTTTTGGCCGGAGTAAACATGTCCAGATTCAATATGTATAAATATGACGAACGATTGTTAAAAGTAACCAATTTTCCAAAAACTATAATCCCAACTCATTGGGATAACTTCAGAGTTCCGTATGGATTTGATCAATCAATAGGAATTGAAACAAAGATAAAACCCTTTATTGAAAAAGTTAAAGAGGTATCTCCCAAATCAAGAGTTATAATTCCAGAGCACTTAAAACCTTTCAGAGTTAACTAGGCTATTTAGTAATTTGACTAAGTAAAATATCTTTAAGTCTTGATAAAGACTTTTTATATCTATTAAAACCAACTATTTTATATTGCATAGCGATAGCTTTCTGATATAAAATCGCTTTAAGAACTTCATCATTACTGACAATTTCTTCAATTTTTTTAACATATTCAATATCATCCTTTGAGTTTTCTGATTCAACAAAAATATTGGGATATTTTACTTGAAAATAATCCATTACTTTTCTTTGAGAAATTGCTTCATCTTCAACATTTTCATCAATAAAATAAAAATGTACATTATGCATTAAATCAAGAGTCTTTTTAAGCTCGGTAGACTCCAAATATCTTATCTTCCCATCATTTACCATCGAATTGTAAAAAGCAACAGGAGGCTTAAACCCCCTATAATTGAAAAGAGCAGCTCCATAATATTCAGGTCTTTTTTCTATAATAAGCAAACTGTCTAGTTTGTTTTTAGAATCAGCTCTTAGAACATCTAAAAGTCTTTTATCACCCTTAATAGCTACTTCTCTCTCTTTTAAATAAGATTCAATTTCAGAAACTTCATTTAAAAGATTTACAACTAAATCCTGTGAAAGATATTTTAGTTCTTTTTTCTGCCTTGCATCTTCTAAAAGAAATGAAACTGATATGCCAAGAACAATAACAATAAATTCAAAAGTATATTTTATTATATATTTCTTCATATTTATCTATTTTTAAATTAATTTGATGATCAAAGAAAAATTATGAAAAAAATTGTTTTTACACTATTGATTAGTACTTTATTTTCGTGTGGAGAAAAGGTTTCTGTCAAAAAAGAAATGCCACTACATGAAGTTTATGAGATGAGAGTTTATTACACACATGATGGGAAATTTAATAATATTTTATCAAGATTTGAAAACCATACTGTTAAATTATTTGAAAAGCATGGATTTACCAATGTTGGATATTGGACTACTCAGAAAAGAGATAGTGTGTCCTATGCTGATAAATTTATTTTACAAAATAAAGGCAACTCCGCTCTAGTTTATATAGTTTCATTTGAAAATATGGAAACTAGAAATAAAGCCTGGGATAGTTTTATTGAAGACCCTGAGTGGATAAAAGCATATGATGAAAGCACTAAAGAAGGACCTATAGTTAGAGAAATTGAACAAGTTTTTCTAAATCCAACTAATTTCTCAAAACTAAGATGAGTATTTAATTTATCGGAATAACTAACGAAGGAACATCCATATTTTTATACAATTCATTAAACTTTTTCATATCTGAATTAATGATTTCATTCAACTCATCTTCCAAATTAGACCATATTTTTTTTAAATCATTGAGTCTTACAATTGCCCCGACAGTAACTTCAGGGTCTGCACTATCTACATAACTCTTTAAATGCATAAACTGGGCATTTAGTTGATTATTAAAATTTATTACATCTTGAAATGTTTTTTGATCTGGCTGAATCAATTTTCGCTCCCATACATCTAGTTTTGTTAAAATTTTGTCGCCTAATTTATTCAAGACTTCGTATTTCGTATTGGAGTTTAAACTTCTCGAATATTGATCCAATTGATCTTGGACTTTTCTCATTTTATTAACAGAATTATGAATTGAACTTATTGATTTTTCAATTGAAATTAATATTCTTTCTTGATTAAAATAACTCTCTTCAGAAGTGTTAATTCTTGGATCAGCCAAAACAACTAACTCTGTTTCATCCACCATATTATTATAGCTAATTCTTGCAGAGTAATTTCCTGGGGGAACAACCCCCCCCTTATAATCTCCATATACAAAAATATTTTCTATAGCAGGGAGACTAGATCTTCTGAGGTCCCAATTAAATCTATTATAACCTTTTTTAGATTTAAGGAAGGCCTTATTTGCAGGACCTCCAGGCCAAGATTTAATATTTTTATCTTTTTGATTATCATAAGATCTTATAACTTCATTATCCTTTAAAATATCTAGTCTAAGAACAACTGTATCAAGAGTTTGTGGCAGATAATAATCAAGTATAACTCCTTTAAGTGGATTTTTTCCAATAGTTGAACTAGGTCTTCTTGAATTCCCCCCAAGAATTCTGTAGCTTGGTTTAGGTTTTAGAATTTTTAATTTTTCAAATTCAATTTTCTGTTGAAAAGCTGCTAAATCATCCAAAATCCAAAAAGATCTTCCTGCTGTAGCTGCAATTAAATCATTATCTTGAATATATAAATCATTGATGGGGACAACTGGAAGGTTTAATTGAACTTGATTCCAACTCAAACCATCGTTTTTTGAAATATACAATCCTGTTTCAGTTCCAGCATACAGTAAATCTTTAATTTTTTTATCTGAACGTACTACTCTGGTAAAGTTTGGATCAGAGGAAATTCCGCTGGTAATTTTTTGCCATGATTCCCCATAATCAGATGTTTTATATATGTAAGACTCTAAATCCATAAATTTATACCTCATCATAACTATATAAGCCTTTCCAGGATAATGAGGAGACAATTCAATGCTATTAATTATTCCCTCAGGAAGACCTTTCGGTGTAATATTTCTCCAGGTTTTCCCTTCGTTTTGAGTTATATAGATTAAACCATCATCACTTCCAGACCAAATTTCTTTTTCATTGTGAGGTGAAATTGACAAACTTGATATTGTATTATAATTTTCTCCACCAGCTGCTTCATTAGTAAATGGAGCACCTCCTGCAATTTGTTTAGATTTATCATTTCTTGTAAGATCAGGACTAATCACCTCCCAGGTTTTACCAGAATCAGATGTTTTAAA
The DNA here is from genome assembly GCF_983056325.1 of Candidatus Marivariicella sp. Classification (NCBI taxonomy): domain Bacteria; kingdom Pseudomonadati; phylum Bacteroidota; class Flavobacteriia; order Flavobacteriales; family Flavobacteriaceae; genus Candidatus Marivariicella; species Candidatus Marivariicella sp. The sequence continues at coordinate 28,366 of NZ_CEZOWA010000018.1, forward strand.
AACCACATTTCCTGCATGATAATATATATTTTCTTTATGTGAAGAAGATATTATTGGAGCATTCCAGTTATATCTATATTTAAAGGTGTTTGGAGCGTTTCCTAATGATAATTCTGGATATTCCTTAATCGATTTTGATTCAGATGAAGCTCTGTCCCACCTTTCAATTATTCCCTGATAACATCCTCCAAAGATTAACTGAGGATCATTTGATTCAAATGCTAAAAATGCACTTTCACACCCTGCAACAGAATACCAGTCCTTCCAATCTATTCCACCATCATTAGTTCTACTTTTGATACCTATAGCTGAATTATCCTGCTGCCCACCATATACATGGTAAGGAACTTGATTGTCAGCAATTACCCTATAAAATTGAGCAGTGGGTTGATTTTGTTGCGTGCTCCAACTCTTGCCCCCGTTAAGAGAAACGTTAGCCCCTCCATCATTTGAATTAATCATTATCTGATTATTTTTGGGGTTTATCCAAAGATGATGATTGTCTCCGTGAGGAGTATTCATATTTTTAAATGTTTTACCTCCATCAATTGATTTAAGGGCTGGAGCATTCATAACATAAACAATATTTTCATTTATTGGATCAGCAAAAATTTCCATATAGTACCAAGATCTCGCAACGGTAATTCTATCCTTGTTAACCTGAACCCATTTTTCTCCGCCGTTATCGGACCTATAAACCCCCCCCTTTTCTCCTTCAGCTTCGATATTTGCATATACTATACTAGAATTGGCCCTTGAGACTGAAACACCAGATTTACCAATTTTTTTAGGTAGGCCTTGAGACAAATTAATCCAGTTTTCACCTCCATCAGTTGATTTATATATTCCAGAGTTAGGTCCTCCAGAAATCATTTGCCAAGACTTTCTTTGGTGATCCCACATTGAAGCATATAAAATTCTGGGATTATTCATATCCATACTAATGGAAGAAGCTCCTGTAGAATCGTTTAAAAATAAAATATTTTTCCACGTTACACCTCCATCAAGTGTTTTATAAATCCCACGATCTTTAGATTTTCCATACTGAGCCCCTTGAACTGAAACGTATACAATGTTTGGATTTTTTGGATGGACTAAAACATCAGAAATATGTCGCGAACTTTTCAAACCTTTATTCACCCATGTTTTTCCTGCATCCAGAGAAATGTATATACCATCTCCCATAGATGTCATCACTCCTCTTGCAGCATGCTCTCCCATACCAACAACTATCATGTTAGGATCACTTTCTGACACAGAAATACTCCCTACCGTTCCAGTATCGAGAAACCCATCAGAAATATTTTTCCAATTCGATCCATAATCTTCTGTTTTCCATACTCCACCACCAGTAGTTCCCATATAGAAAATATTTGGATGCCCTAATACTCCTGAAGAAGTGACGCTTCTGCCACCTCTAAATGGGCCAATATTCCTCCATTTTATATTATTATAATTTATTTGTTCTGTTTTAGATTTTTTGCTTTTTCCTCTTTTTTTTTGGGAATTAGCATTGGTGAAAACAAATAAAAGTGCAAAGACGGTTACAAATAATTTTTTCATTTTGAAAATGCTTATGATTAATGTTTTATTTTTTTTAATTTTCTAACAAAGAATCTAGAAACCCTCTATTCATTAAATTACCATTTTTAATTACAGTTTCAATCTTCTTTGTATTTGAAATATTATCCAAAGGATTTTTTGATAAGATTATTAAATCTGCTACATAACCTTCTTTAATTAGTCCGAGCTGATCTTCCATATTAAAATAAAGTGCCGGGTTATAAGTTGCAGATTCAATTGCTTCCAAGGGAGTGAATCCACTTTTAACAAGCATTTCTAATTCATTGTGAAGACTATATCCTGGAGTTTGAAATCCAATTGGAGTATCTGTTCCTGCCATAAAATTAATACCCATTTGATTCATAAGTCCAGTCATTGAGGAACCCCAATCAGCGAAATCTTTTCTTTCAGAATTACTTCGAGAATCAATAAGATCAATTTGACTATTCCATTTATCCTTAATTTTAACAGGTAAAAACTCAAAGGAATTTTTCCATTCTAAATTTTCATATAATTTGTAAGCCCAGCCTGAATATAAAATTAGTGTCGGAATTTGCCATGTATCATTTTTGGCTAATACATCTAAAACTTTTTTTAATTGAACACTATCTATGTTTCTAATAGAGCTCATTCTCTGTGAAGAATGAAGACTTGTTCTGAGTGAGCTACCCAAAATGCCGTCTTTATTTTTTAAAGCATTTCTTCTTAACTCAAGAAGTTCTTCAGTATTTGAAGTAGATGACATTTCAATATTTCTTAGGTGTTCAATACTATTCAACCCACTATTTGATGCTGATATAACATCCATACTCAAAGGAATGTGACCCGTAACTTTTAATTTATTTTCTTTAGCAATTCTGGTAATTACTTCAAATTGTTCCGGACTTAGCATTTCGTAAGCTTTTAGGAAATCTACTCCGTTTTTAATTAATTCTTTTACTTGTATCTCGGTTTCTTGAACAGAAGCAGTTCTTACCGATAGAGGAGGGAAATAAACACTATTTCCATTATAAACATTATATTTTCCATCGATTAAAGGACCAGCAATTTTAACTCTTGGATAAATATTTGGATCACTTTTAGATTTACTTTTCCATTTTTTTAAAAAATTTATTTCACCCCCTGTGTCTCTAACACTAGTTATTCCGTGTGCCATAAAAAGATTAAACATAGAACTCGCTAATTCTTCTTCGAATGCAAAATGAACATGTGAATCCCACAAACCTGGAATTAAAAACTTACCAGATCCATCCAACACATTATTTTTACTAGAAAGATTTAAATCAGATGTCTTTCTTATTTTGATTATTTCATTTTCTGAAATAATAATTGTCATATTTTCTTTTAGACCCTGTTTTGCATCTATAATATTTATATTTTCGATACAATAGGCACCATCAAAGTACTCCTCATTTTGGTTACATGAAGATAAAAACAGACAAAGAAGTATTAATTTTTTCATATTTTAATTTTTAATGGATTCATTTAATCTAATTATTTTAGTTGCCAAATCATCAATCGCTTTAGAATATCGGACATCCCATTCGTTTAATTTATCCAATCGCTTTAGAGCTATTTCATATTCTATTCCTGGAAGAATCCAAGATGCGTAGCCGCTAAAAGGATCTGTTCCAGCATATAACGACCTGTACCAGGATCCAAAATACATTCCTTTTTCATCAATAAAGCTTTTTTCAAGTCCAATCAATTGTTGATTGATTTTTTTCAAGTCTTTCTTTCTTAATTGATCAATATATTTAACGTTTTTGTCCCAAGCTTTTGAAACTTTGCTGAGATTATTTATACTATTTTTTGATAATTTAAAACCTGAAAAATCAGGATCAAAATCTTTAATTTTTATTTCGGCAGCAGAAAAATGTATTTTTAGATCTTCCGGATAACGATTTAAATCGTACGGAATTATTTCAGAATTACTTAATTTTAGCGCCATTAAACCAGACCACTTTTCAATCATTGCACCCATCTTAAATTCAGGGTCAACAAATCTTTTATAAAACTCAAAATCATCATAATTAGAATGATATAGGTTTGTACCTCCCACACCTCCACTTATAGAGGGTATACCAGCATGCATATAAAAAGCTATATGATCAGATCCACCGCCAAGATTTCCAATTGGGGGCTCTTTAGCGCCAGATTTGTTCCATGCATCGTAGAGAGATTTTTTCTCATAAGGATGATTAATTTTCTTTGAAGCATCAATAGCTATTTTTTTTAGTGATGGGGCTGAAGATGTGCCAAAATTTTTACCAGATACACCTCCGTCAAAATTCATATAAGCTATTGCATTGGAATTTAGAGTTTTCTGCATTTGTTCTACCCATTCGGTAGAACCGATAACTCCGTGTTCTTCAGCGTCCCAGTGTCCAATCAAAATAGATCGTTTTGGTCGATAACCGGCCTTACTCATCTTTCCTAAAGTTTCACTTAGACTTAAAAGCATTGCTGTCCCACTATTTGGATCAGTTGCGCCAAACCCCCAGGCATCATAATGACAACCTAAAATAATCCATTCGTCTGGAAAAGTTGAACCTTTTAATTTACCAACTACATTGTATACGCGAACAATATTTTTTGGCTGATTTACTTTTAAATTTACAACTAGGTTTTTTCCACCTTCAACTCTATATGTGAATGGAAGTCCACCTTGCCATGATATAGGGACTGGAGCTCCTGACATCTGTCCTAATATTTTTTGAGCTTCACCATATCCAATTGGAGTGACAGGGATAGTATGTATTTTAGTTTCTTTAGGGTCTAGACGCTTAATTTTTATTTTTCCGTCCAAAGGTAGAGCAGGTTCAAAAGGAGTCAATGGATCTCCTGTAAAGTCCTCTGTTAGAAGTGACCCTCTTTGTATAGTTGAAGAATTATAATAAGGACCTTCAGGATAAACCAGACCTTTTGCATAGCCGCTATCCTTGGGATCAGTATAAATTATTAATCCTGAAGCTCCATTAGCTTCGGCAAATTTAGCTTTAAAACCTCTAAAATTTCCTCCATAACGAGCTATCACAATTTTACCTTCAACTGAAATTCCTAGCTTTTTCAACATTTGAAAGTCTTCCTTTCTTCCATAATTAACATATACCACATTGGCAGTTACATCCCCATTTCCAGAATAAGCATTCCACCCTTTCCATAAAAGTGGGTCAGATGAAAAAGGATCTTCATCAAGAACATCCTCTTGTTGATTTAACTGCATTCTTTTTGGCTTAACAATTGAGAGTTCTGATGTGCCAGGTTTATTCGAAAGATATATGTCATATGGATATTGTGTGACTTCAAACCCTGCATCTTCCATAATTTTTGACATGTAGTCTCTCACAACTTCGTTTTCAACACTACCTGCCACATGTGGACGCTCAGTTAATTTTTTGAGGTGAACCTCGAATCTATTCTCATCAACATTTGATAAAAAATATTTTTCAGACTCACTGTTTTCAATGGATTTTTGAGATTGGGCCACTAAACAGTTGTGCCCGAAACAAAAAACCACAAGAATTATGTAAATAGAATTTTTCATTGGCTCCATAAAAAGTAATATTAAATATATGTTTTTTTTAGTTCTTATAAATATCTTGGGTTATTGATGAGTTTAATGCTTTATAAGAAATTTATTTTAATGACCACTTTTTGTATATTTATTTCATGAGTAGTAAAGAATATTATAATACCAGAAAACAGTTGTTCATCAAGGATCTAATTGAACTAATCAATAAACATATTGATGAAGAATATGACGCTATAGAAGTTTCAATGAAAGCGTATAATGAAGAAAGTAAAGACTATGCTTCTAAAGAATGGATCAAGATTTATAAAGAAGCCATAAAGGATGCTTTAAACGAAGGAACAGAATTCGTAAACAAAACTCTATAAAAACTATATTAATAGCTGGTTAAAAATACTGACGACATTTACCTATTACAATACATTGAACTAAAATAAATTATCTGAGGTAGGTTCCGTCTGGTAGAAATTTTGGAAACTTATATTCTGAATTAGTTAATAAAGAGAATAGCACCGTATCTCTGTTTTTAAATAAATCTTTAGTGTATAAGTCCCATTCTTGAGATATTTCTTTTGATCTTTTTTTTTGAGCCCCCAAAACGGAAGTCATTCCCCAATAAAAATATTCTGTTACCATACATTCATATTCACAAGTTTCGTCATCATAGGTATACCAGGCACTAGGAGGGTAAAGTTTTGGGACAGTTTTAAAAACTCCACCTCTTGCAATATCCATTGCTTTTGCTATTGAGCTATTATTGTTTTCACCAAAAATTTCTGGATATCCATATGCATAACCAGAAGATGTAATAACATGCCATATCTCTTCTAGTGCAGCATCAAATCTTCCATTTTGTCCATTTTCATGCCACATAGGTATAGTCTCATCTGCCCCTAGATCCTGTGCATTAATATTAATCTGAGATTCATATTTCCACATAAATAAAGAAGCTTTGTTTGATTTCAAAGCTGATACTAGAATTGGATTATCAATATTACCATCTTCATCATTATCAAGATATTGAGCCATAATATTTGCAGCATGAAGCAGTTTGTTATCTTCAACTTCTGGATATGCATATATGTAAATTCCAAAAACATCTACTTTCCTGTTAGCAGCTTCAAAGCCAGAATCACTATTCTGTATTATTTTAAAATTAGGATCATCTCCAGGTAAAATGCTATTTGTAGACTCATTGTTAGAACACGAGATAATAAAAAATATTAGCAGAAGAAATTCCTTTTTCATTAACTTAATTTACAAAATTAACTTTCAAAACAATGAAATACCCCAGAAGGTTATTAAAGCCCAAATTATATATCTGAATGTTTTCCCTACAAACATCCATATACTTACAAGCATGAAATTTATTCTAAAAAAACCCAAACTTACAGCAATTGGATCTCCAAATATTGGAAGCCAACAAAAAAAAGCTAAAGCACTTTTCCAGCTATCTACATAACTTTTCCAAGTGAGTATTTTTTCTTTTTTTATTCTAAAATACTTGTCAAGTATTTCCCATTTACCAAGTCTTCCTATTCCGTAACTACTTATACCTCCTAGCCAGCTTCCAAATGAAGCAACAAATAAACTAAGTGACAGATCATAGTTGTTAGCAAGTAAAATACTTAAAACAATTTCTGAACTGAAGGGAATAATAGTTGCCGCAAAGAAACTGGCAAGAAAGAGGCCTAAGTAGCCCCACTCGGCAAATGACTCCATTATTTAAAGTTATAATTAGTTGTTTTAAATTAGACTGATTGATTCAGAATTTATTTTAATTTTTTTCTTCTTGTACAGAACTCCAATTGCTTTTTTAAAAGCTTTTTTACTCATGTTTAGTTGTGCAGTTATATCCTCAGGACTACTTTTATCATTTAAAAGAAGTATATTTTTTTGTTGAAGTTTGTTTAGAATATCTGTACAATTCTTTTCAATAACATTCAAAAAGCCCTGTTTATTAAGTGAAATATCAAGTTTACCATCCTCACGAATCTTTTTAACATATCCACTTGTCGCCATACCAGTTTCGATTGGTATAAAAATTTCGTTATTATACAATAACCCCTCAGTAGTTTCATTTATCTCAACAACAAAACCAAGATTGGTTTGTCTTCCAACAATTAATTTAACACTATCGCCTTCTTTGAATTCCATATGTAGAAATAAAAAATTAAAACCATTTGGAAAGGAACTATTTAACTACTAGCACCCCTTTCATAACACCGTAGTGACCGGGAAAAGAACATATATAAGTATATGAACCTTTCAATGGAGCATCAAAAATTATGGTATCGCTTTCCCCTCCACCTATAAGTTTTGTATATGCAATTGCATCATCTCCATCAGCAATATATTCATTATCTCTTGCCCTCATTGCTCTGTTAGCATACTCTGTTACATCGACACCTTTCTTAAGTAAAACAAAATTATGACCCATTATTTTCTTATCCATCTTCCCAGTATGACTGAGCGTAAGAGTGATTTTCTGCCTAGAATTTACATAAATAAATTTTTTATCAAAAAGCATATTATCGCTAGACAACAACTCTATTGATATTTCTTTTGGAGTTTTAGTTTGATTTTCTGAAACTTCTTTTTTTTCATTTTTTGGATTATTTGAACATCCAATAAATAAAATAAAAGTTAAGAAGTATATTTTTTTCATTTTACTTGATTAAAATTACTCTACAAAGGTAAGTTCTAATGAAACACTTTAATAACATTTGAAAGAATAAAACCTAAAAATCAAATTTATTTCTACAATAAGTATTCCGTAGTTACAAAGTTGGACTCGTTAGAATTTAATAAATTTTCAAGAATTTCGTTGTTATAAGGTGTGTCTTTTGAGGCAACAAATGACCGTATAGAAAAAGAACGAAGAGCATCATAAACACTTAGGGTACTTACAGCAGAATTTTTTCTTCCAGTAAACGGATAAACATCGGGACCTCTTTGGCATGCAGAATTTAGATTAACTCTGCATACTAGATTCGCAAGAGTATCAATTAATGGACCAATTTTTCTAACATCACGACCAAATAAACTAACCTGTTGTCCATAATCAGTATCAGCCATAGCATCTAGAGGTTCGTCAATATCTTTGTAAGCTATAATTGGTATTACCGGTCCAAATTGCTCTTCGTGATACACTTTCATTGAGTCATTTACAGGGTATAAAATAGCAGGAAATGAATAGTTTACAGTTAATTCGCCCCCCTTTTTATTAATTACTTTTGCTCCATTTTTAACTGCATCATCAATTAGGTCTTTTATATAATTTGGCTTATTTGGTTCAGGAAGTGGAGTTAAAAACGCATCTTTTTCCCACGGCATTCCAAACTTTAATTTATCAACTTCTTCAGAAAATCTTCTATTAAATTCATCTACTATAGATTCATGAACATATAAAACTTTTAAAGCAGTACATCTTTGACCGTTAAAAGAAAGGGTCCCTGAAACACACTCTTTTATTGTATGTTCTAGATCAGCATCAGGAAGTATTATTCCTGGATTTTTTGCTTCAAGACCTAAAACCAATCTTAATTTATTTTTTTTAGGATGTTCGTCTTGTAAGGCAACAGCAGAATTACTGTGACCAATTAAGGCTAAAACATCTATGACTCCAGTTTTCATTATAGGAGTAGCGATTTTTCTACCTCTTCCAAATAAAATATTTACAACTCCTGGAGGGAAACTTTCCTGAAATGCCTGAAGTAGAGGATAAATTAAAAGTACCCCATGTTTAGCAGGCTTAAAAATTGCGGTATTTCCCATTATAATTGCTGGGATTAACAGGCAAAATGTTTCATTTAATGGGTAATTGTAGGGTCCTAAACACAAAATTACTCCAAGCGGACTTCTTCTGATATGAGCATAAACTCCCCCTTCTTTATCAAAACGAGCACTTTTGCGATCTAAATTTTTGTACGCCTCAATTGTATCATTTATGTAATCAACGGTTCTGTCAAATTCCTTGTATGAATCATCTTTATTTTTACAAATTTCCCACATTAAAAGTTTGACAACAATTTCGCGATGTTCTTTCATTTTTTTTACAAAAATCTCCATGCACTTTAATCGCTCAGCTACTTTCATTGTAGGCCACAATCCCTTGCCTCTTCCGTAGGCTTCCTCAGCTGATTTTAAGGCTTCAATAGCACTTTCAGTTCCCATATCGGGAATAGACCCAAGTAATGTAGGTTTTAAAGTTCCATCTTTATTGGGAGTTTGAATCGTTGAATAGACACTTGTTTTATCACCCTTCCACTTTTTTAGCTTTCCATTTATAAGGTAACTATCACAGCTAATTGGACTTATTTGAAACTCTTCAGGAATTTCTGTAATCGATGAAATACTCATAACTAGATTTAATTGATTAAAATTTTAACTTATTTTTTTTTACTTGGAGGAATTCTACCCCAATTACCTCCACCATCGTAGTCTATCGAATCAACTTGTTCTTTATAATCTCTTCTTGGTCTATTTTCGGAAAAGGCCATAATAAATGATGAAATTACAGCTCCAAAAACTAAAAAACCAATAAAAAAAATTAAAGCAATACCCATATCTATTTTTGATTTAAAACTTGTTTAAAGTAACCTCCAGCAGCAAGAATTGATGGAACCCAAATCCCAACATACATTCCTTCGTCTTGTTGTCCCGAAAACCATAATCCAACAGATAAACAAAAACTAAAAAATGCAGCACCTAATAATAGATAATCAGACTTTTTAAACATAGGTAAATAATATTATTTTTCGCCCTCAAGTTAATAATTATAATGATTAAATATTATATTTAATTTTTTAATCATTAACAAAGAAGGCCGTTTTCATTGCCCTATCAAAAATTATTTATGAGATTACCTGTAGGCTTTAGTAAAGAAATGAATTCAACTGTTGATAACTTATGGGAGTTAATCTCTTCTCCAGGTCACTTGAATTTAGTTCATCCATTTTGTAAAAAAAATGAAACTTTAGTTTGGAATAATAAAAACCACGAAGATGTTTTGGTTTATTTAAATGGTCTTAGATATGAAAGAGAGTTTATTAGTTGGAATAAAAATAAGGGATTTTCATTATTGATAGGAGAATCATTTGGAAAAAAATCTAAAGTTGACTGGGTAATAGAATCAAATAATAACAGAGCACATTTGACTATTACAGTTCATCCGTATTTGTTCGATTACATGCCAAAATTGATTTATCAGCCTCTATTTTTTATAATAATTAGACCAATGATGAAAAAATACTTAAAATCCGTATTAAATGGAATAGACTGGTATTTAGATAAAAAAACTCCCGTTGCTAAAAATATGTTTGGAAAACATTTGTGGTTTTCGAGGTATTGGATAGTTAATTTTTTATTCAAAAATTTCAAAAAAATTAGCTACTGATTTATCCACTCACCTAATAAGTTTTGTAAATTTAAGAATGAAAAAATTAATAATTAAATCCCATATACTAATTATAGTTTTATTTATTTTTAGTTGCGCATCAAACACTAACTATGACACTATCATATCTCAAGGGGAAGTATACGATGGTTCTGGTTCGGACTCTAATATTACAGACATAGGTATTATTGATTCTAATATTGTTAAAATAGGAGACCTAAGTAGTTCTAATGCTAAGCAAATTATTAATGCGAAAGGCTTAGTTGTTTCCCCAGGTTTTATTGATGTTCACGCACATCTAGATCCTATTTTAAAGCTGTCAAACTGTGAAAGTCATTTGAAGCAAGGAGTCACAACAAGTCTAGGAGGTCCTGACGGATCCAGCCCATGGCCACTTGGAAAATTTTTGGATACATTAAATCACATAGGGATAGGAATGAATGTTGGGTACTTAATTGGACACAATACAGTTAGAAAAAATGTAATGTCATTAGATAATAGAGCTCCTTCAGATGACGAAATAATTATGATGCAATCACAAATATCTACCGCAATGGATGAAGGTGCATTTGGAATTTCAACTGGTCTGAAATATTTACCGGGAAATTTCTCAGAAATAGAAGAGATTATTACTTTATCGAAAGAGGCTTCTAAAAAGGGAGGAATTTACACATCTCATTTAAGAGATGAGGGTCTAGAAGTCATAGCTTCTGTAAAAGAAGCAATTAATATATCCAAGCACGCAGATATTCCCGTGATATTAACGCATCACAAAGTTATTGGGAAACCCATGTGGGGAAAAAGCTACCAAACTCTTGCTTTAGTTGACTCTGCAAGGGTGGCAGGTTTAAAGATCTTTATGGATCAATACCCATATGAGGCAAGCTATACTGGAATATCTGTTTTGATTCCTAGTTGGGCACGAGCAGGAGGGAATAAAGAATTTTTGAAGCGAACTAAAAATCCATCACTTAGGGATAGTATCAAAAAAGGAATAGTTTTTAATATTTTAAATGATAGAGGAGGAAATGATTTAGATCGTGTTCAATTTGCAAAAGTAAAGTGGATGCCTGAGCTTGAAGGAAAGACTTTAAAATATTGGGCTGAAATTAAGGGATTAAAACCAACAATTGAAAATGGTGCAGAATTAGTTATTGAAGCGCAGCTTAATGGCGGTGCATCGTGTGTGTTTTTTGCCATGGATAATAAGGATGTTGAAAATATCATGAAACATCCACTAACCATGATTGCTTCTGACGGAAGGCTTGTAAAGCTTGGAGATGGTCACCCCCACCCAAGGTGGTATGGAACTTTCCCTAGAGTTCTTGGTTATTATGTTAGAGAAAAAGGCACACTTAGTTTATCGGAGGCTATTTATAAAATGACTTCTCTTCCAGCCAAAACAATAGGTTTGAAGGATAGAGGTATGTTAAAAGAAGGGATGAAAGCTGATATTACAATTTTTAATTCGGATAGAATTATTGATAAAGCAACCTTTGAAAAGCCACATCAGTATCCTGAAGGAATCTATTATGTGATGGTCAACGGAAAATTAGCCATTGACAATAAAAAATTTACTAGCATTAAGGCAGGAGAGGTTTTGAGATATAACAATTAATAAAAAAAAATGTATTTAAACGAGATTAATTCGAAAGAAATTCTTCCAGGACTGCATGGTAAGTTTATTCATGGGAATAACATAAGTTGGGCATTTTGGGATGTTGAAAAAGGAGCTATAGTTCCAGAACACAACCATTTTCATGAGCAAATAATGCATGTTTTAGAAGGTAAGTTTGAATTTACCTTAAAAGGTAAAACATCAATTCATTTACCAGGTTCAGTTATCGTTATCCATTCGAATATCCCTCACTCAGGCAGAGCCTTAACGAAATGTAAATTAATGGATGTTTTTAGTCCAGTAAGAGAAGAATATTGTTAAAATGGAAATATCACTAAAAGGAAAAAAAGCATTAATAGGTGGGAGCTCAAAAGGAATAGGGTTAGCAATAGCGAAACAATTAGCTGAGTCAGGAGCTTCTGTTTGTCTAATGGCTAGAGATAAGTCAAAAATGAAAGAAATCATCGATGATCTTCCTACAGATCAAGAACAAATTCATCATTTTTTGGAAGTAGATTTTTCAGACTTCAATAGTTTTAAAATAAAAATCGACAATTTTTTTGATCAAAATAAAATCGATATACTTATAAATAATACTCAGGGACCTCCATCAGGAAACTCCTTATCGAAATCAATAGAAGATTATCAAAACACCTTTGATCTGTTATTTAAAAATATTGTTTATACAACTTCATTAGCTTTATCAAACATGAAAGCTCAAGGATGGGGAAGAATTATTAATATTGCTTCAATTTCAGTTCGTGAGCCGTTAAATTATTTAGTATTATCTAACACCATTCGTTCAGCTGTAGTTACCTGGGGTAAAAGTCTTTCTTTTGATATTGCTCAATATGGAATAACAGTTAATAGTATTTTGACAGGATATTTTGATACTGAAAGAATAGCACAATTAAACGCGGCTAAAGCAAAAAGTTTAAATATTTCAGAATCTCAAGTTCTTTCTGCAATGAAGGAAATGGTCCCAGTTAAACGTCTCGGAAGAACTGAAGAATATGCATATCTCGTGTCTTTTTTAGCATCAAATAAAGCCGCATATATTAATGGAACCACAATACCAATTGATGGAGGATTATTAAAATCTTTATAAAGGCTCCATTAAAATGGATAAAATTGTTTTAATACCATCACGATAATTCCCTAATCTCAAATTTTCATTGGGGCTATGTTGATTGTTATCTCTATTAACTGTTGGGACAGTAACTGCAGGAACCCCAAGAGAATTTACAAAAGGTGAAATAGGGATGGAACCTCCACTCATTCGAATTCGTATAGGTTCTTGGTCAAATGCTTTGATAAGTGCTTTTTGAAGCCAATTCCCTATTTTTGATTCCATACTTGTTCTGAAAGATTGGTAAGAAATCTCAGTTGTTATTGTGGCAATATTTGGATGCTTAATTCTCTCTTCTTTTGTCGGTTCCCTATCCAAGATTAAGTACCCTTGATTTTTAATATGAGACTGTATTAATTTAATCAGTTTTTCTGGTGCAGATTCTTTGACTAAACGAATATCTATTTCTGCTCTTGCCCATGCAGGTATGATAGTTCTTACTTTTTCGTTTATCCAACCAGACTGCATCCCTCGTATATTTAAAGAAGGGTATTGAATAGATTCTTGATAATTATCGGCGACTCTATCCGTTGTTGAAAATTGGAGAATATCTTTCAACGCCTCCTCATTATGGGGCGTGGCTTTTAATATAGCTTTAACCTTTTCACTTAAAACTATACCATCATAAAAACCTGGTATCAAAACTTTACCATCTTCGCTTTTCATTGAAGCTAATATCCTAGAAAGTTTAAATGCAGGGTTTGGAATATAATTACCAAAGTGACCGCTATGTTGAGGGACTATTGGACCATAAGTAGTTAATTGCATTGTGGCGATTCCTCTTGCACCAAAAGAAAGTGTTGGCTTATTTAGTCGATGTAAAGGTCCATCAAAAATCACCAATTGATCTGCCTTTAGCAAATCAGCATTTTTTTTCACGGACTCAGGCAAGTTTGGTGAACCCATTTCTTCTTCAAAATCTAAAATAACTTTAATGTTATAATTTGGAGATTTATTTAGGTCAGTAATTGCATCCATAGCAGTTAAAAACATAGCAACTGGTCCTTTTGCATCACTAGCAGACCTTGCAAAAACTCTCCAATCAGGATTATAATTATTAATTTCACTCCAATCAATCTGCTCCCACTCTCCTTTTATATTTTGTTTTTTTAAAACTGGAACATACGGATCTTTCTGACTCCACCTTGTTGGATCAACAGGTTGGCCGTCCATTTGCAGATAAATTAAAACTGTTTGGGCACCGCTTTTATAATTTTTGCTCGCTAACAATAAAGGAGCTCCCTCAGTTTTGATTCGTTGGGTGGAAAAACCTCTTTTAGAAAAAGCTTTTTCTGACCATGAGATATTTTTCTCAATCCAGTTGGGATAAAAAGCATCATTGGGAATACTTAGTATATCTCTTAATAAATCAAAACTTTGATATGTATATTTATCGGAAATCGCATCCAACTCTGTTTTTAGTTGACAAAACGAAAAAGATGAAATAAAAAATAAAATTATTATTTGTTTTTTCATGATGAATTATTTTAAAATACTAATATAATAAAAGGTGAGATTATTCCATATAGCCAGGATGAATTCCATATTTATCTATATAAGTTCCAACAGACCCCACTAATACTTGATTATGGGAAAGCCCCATAAATTCTCGAATTTTATATGTCGAGTTTAGGCCAGTACAGTGAGCTCCAACAAAATATTTTACTCCAGCTTCTTTCATTTTTTCAGAGGTCCACTTTAATTTTTTAGCACTTAACTTCAATAAATGAAAACCCCCAATAATCTTGTAAATTGGTCTATTTGGAATTAATGTTGAAATGTGTTCAAGAGTATTTGCCAGCCCAGCATGCCCACAACCACTAATTAAAACAATTCCTTTTTTTGTATCAAAAAATAAAGACTGATCTTCTGGAATAATATCCTCAACATCGATACCATTAGGATTTGTGACTTTTCCCTTCCCGCTCCAATTTCTTTCATCGTATTTGCGAGGCACAACACCAGTTGTCCATACACCAGGTAAGATTTGTTTTGGGGTATCATGTTCTATAAATTCTGAACCAAAAGATTCTATAAAATTTTTATTTTTTAATAAGAAATGTTTTGAATTATTACTGTTAGGTCTTGGATAAAAAATCCCTTTTCCTGTATGAATTTTTGAGAATGAATTTGGAAACATACTTTTCAAAGAAGGTAAGCCGCCAGTGTGATCTTTGTGGTTATGACTAAGAAAAACATTGGTAACAGAACTTAAATCTATACCTAATTCACTTGCATTTTGAATCACGGTATTTTGCCGAGATCCAGTATCAAAAAGAATTTTTTTCCCATCAATTTCCACAAAAGCTGAAAATCCCCATTCACCAATATATGAATCCGATAACATTGTTGATAATATAGTTACCTTAAATTCTTCAATTTTATCCTGTGAATTAATCTTGATGGCAAATAAAAATATAAAAATTAAATACCTCATTAGAAGGAAATGTTATTTTGATTTAAAATCAAGTTAACACTCTATTGACTTTTTTCAAATATTATAGAGAGTTTATAATTAAATTTTATTTAATTATAATAATTAGATTAAATATGGGGATAAGAATTGCATTAACTTGTTTTTATTTCTATGTTTGCGAAATCACTTTTAAGTCATGTACTATAAATCAAAGAAATGAACAAAACAGGTATTGACGCTATATCTTTTTACGTCCCAAAACTTTTTGTAGACATGAAAAAATTAGCAATTAAAAGAGATATTTCATATGAAAAACTCAGCAAGGGCCTCGGTTTAAAAAAAATGTCTGTACCAGACTGTAATGAAGATACGGCATCTTTTGCCGCAAACGCTCTACTTGATCTGATTAATGAAAATGATATTGACCCAAGGGAAATCGGACGCATATATTTGGGAACTGAAAGTGCTTTAGACGCATCTAAACCCACCTCAACATATGCTATAGGAGTTTTGGAAGAAATTTTAGAAAACAAATTTGGGTCTAGATGTTTTAAAAACTGTGATGTTGTTGATTTAACTTTTGCTTGTGTAGGAGCAGTCGATGCTCTTCAAAATTGTAATGATTGGGTGTTAAATGGAGATGGAAGAAAAGCTATAGTCGTTGCCTCCGATTTAGCTAAATATGAATTAGAGTCTACGGGCGAATACACACAGGGCGCAGGAGCAGTTGCACTTCTAATAAAAAAAGATCCAAGCATAATGTCAATAACAAATATTTGGGGAGTTGCAACAAAAAGTGTTGGAGATTTTTTTAAACCTAGAAGAATTTTCAACAAGCAAAAAGTTTTAAAAGAAACAGCAAAGTTGTTTGGAAAAGAAATTTCAAACGATCAAGCATTAGAAATTTTAAATCAAAATAATTCTGAATTTTGGTCTTTATCAAATTATAATTTCGAAGTTCATAAAGAAGAACCAATATTTGAGGGTCAATTTTCAAATGAATGCTATCAAGAGAGGATTTTTGAAGCTTTAGATCATTTCATTGAGCAAAAAAATACAAATATTCTTATGGAATGGAAACATTTAATATTTCACCTTCCATATGCTTATCATGGAAGAAGAATGGTTGTTGAAAAATGGACATCTTGGCTAGATGAAAATAATAAATTAGATGAACTTATAGATGAAATTGGAGAAGTTAAACAGGGAGATAAAAACGCTTGGATAAGATTAGCGAGTAAATCAAAACTCTACAATGATTTTATATTAGATAGGATTGCGCCCGGAGAAAAGGCATCGTCCGAAATAGGAAACATGTATACAGCTTCTATTTTTATGTCCCTACTTAGTACATTAGACAACGCCCTTAAAAATAATATAGAATTATCCAATAATAAAATTGGATTCATTAGTTATGGGAGTGGTTCTAAGGCTAAAATTTTTGAAGGTACAGTTGAAAATAATTGGAAAATAAAATTAAAATCTTCAAAACTTTTTGAAAATCTAGATAGTAGAATAGGAATTTCTGTTAACCAATATGAAGATCTTCACAAAAATAAATTAGCAAATCCAATTTCTAAATCAGATGCTTCAATAAGATTGTCAACAATTCAAAATGGAGAATTTACAAGGGGTCTTAGAGGTTATGAGTTCAAGTAGCTCAAAATTAGTTAATACTAATTTTGAAAATGGATAACTACATCCCAATTGCCTATCACAGCTCCTATAAATTGTGCCTTCCAAAAGAGCATAGATTTCCTATGGAAAAATACGAACTGCTACCGAGGAAATTATTGGATAACGGAATATCAATAGAAACAGATTTTTTTTTACCAGATTATCCAAAAACTGAAAGTATTGTCGAAGTTCATGACAAGGAATACGTATCAAAATTAAAGAACTTAAAATTAAGTAGATCAGAAATAAGAAGGATTGGCTTTCCACTTTCAAAGGAATTAATAGATAGAGAGTTTTTAATTGCAGGGGGAACTATTATGGGGGCAACTAAAGCATTGAGCCACAAAATATCAATGAATATTGCAGGTGGTACACATCACTCTTTTTCCAATAAGGGAGAAGGATTTTGTCTTTTAAATGATCAAGCAATAGCTGCTAAGTACTTATTAAAAAATAACAATATAAATAAGATATTGATTATAGATTTGGATGTACATCAGGGAAATGGAACTGCTTCAATTTTTAAATCAAATAAACAAGTATTTACCTTCTCGATGCACGGAGCTAAAAACTATCCATTTAAAAAAGAAAAAAGTGACTTAGACATTGGACTCAAAGATGGTACATCTGATTTCGAATACTTGACTGTTTTAAAAAAAACATTACTGTCTTTAATTAAAAAAGTTAATCCAGATTTTATATTTTATTTATCTGGAGTAGACGTTATTAAAACGGATAAACTAGGAAGACTGTCTTTAAGTATTGAAGGTTGTAAAGAAAGAGATAGATTTGTTTTTTCATTATGTGAACAAGAAAATATTCCAGTTCAGTGTAGTATGGGGGGAGGCTATTCTGAGGATATTAACATTATAGTTGATGCTCACCTCAATACTTACAAGATGGCTAAAGAGGTCTATTTGAAATAATCATATAATTAGCTTTAAAAAATAAATTGAAAAAAACACAACTTTACCACTTGACTTCACTAAATATTGGTGTTCTTCTAATCAGCACATCAGGAGTTTTGGGGAAGTATATATCCTTAAATCCTCCAGTCACGATTTGGTACAGATCGCTTATAGCTTTATTTTGTTTAGGGATTTATTGTTTTTTTAAAAGATATTCTTTTAAAATAAAATTAAAAAAACATGGAAAAGCTTTATTTTTTAGTGGATTTTTTATGGCACTTCACTGGGTAACATATTTTTTTGCACTTAAATGGAGTAATGTAGCAATAAGTATGCTTTCTGTTTTTACATATCCTGTAATAACTATATTTTTAGAACCAATATTTTTTAATTCTAAGCTAAAAAAAGAACATATTTTTTTTGGCATATTAATTATCGTAGGACTATATTTTCTAGTACCGAGATTTGACATAGACAACATAGCGACTCAAGGATTACTTATGGGTCTTGTGTCAGCAATTGCCTATTCATTTCGGAATATTATTTTAAAAAAACATACGAATATGGCAAATGGCTCAGTTCAAATGTTTTTCCAATTAGCAGTTGTTTTAATACTGTTACTTCCTACACTTTGGGTCTATCCACAAGATAATTTCGAATCTCAAATACCATATTTGATTCTGTTAGGGATAATCACTACAGCAATTGGACATACTTTATTTTTATCAAGCTTCACCCATTTCAGTATTAGTTCAGCAAGTATAATGAGTTGCATTCAACCTGTTTTTGGAGTATTATTGGCCGTAATTTTCTTGAATGAAATTCCCGAAACAAAAAGTCTTATTGGAGGAGGATTGATTTTAACAACAGTTCTTTTAGAAAATATAAGAATTAGAAATGAAAAAGGTTAAAAGTTAGTTTTACCAAATGGTAAAACCTCCCTTTAAATCATATATCTTAACATAACCCACGAATCCATTATTTTTGCAGCTTTTCCACTTCCGTTTCCAGATTTACAATAGATTAAGTATGGTTTTGATTTGTCATAAACAGAAATAGCTTCAATAAAATTAGAAGATTTGAAATTTATATTAGTTGCGTTTTTTATA
>NZ_CEZOWA010000019.1:0-46315 GCF_983056325.1 Candidatus Marivariicella sp.
CTTTTCAAAATGAATTAAAAACAATTTTACATTAATACAATAAAGTCTGGGCTAGACACTTTTTAATTTACTAATTTTGAATTTAACTAAGAATAATAATGAAAAAAATTAAAAGAAGAGAGTTTTTAAACAATACATGCCCAGTAGTAGCTATGGCAATTCTTGGTGTAAATGTTTTGGATTCCTGTTCAAAAGACGAAGCAATTAGTTCTGAGGACGAAAATACAATTATTCCAGATCCTGACAGTGGCTACACAGTAGAAGGTAAAGTTGTCGAAATTGATCTTACTCACCCCACTTTTGATTCTTTAGAAAGTGATGGATGGATGAACTTTACTGCTCAAAAAATACTCTTACTTAAAACAGGATCAACTTACTCTGCCTTCAACAACTTTTGTCCCCACCAGGGTGCAAGAGATGCTTGGTCATATAATTCTTCTGACAGTCTTTTTGTATGTGGACGTCATAATAATTCGTATCCAACAGATTGTGTTAGCGAAGGAACAAATAGTGGCCCGCTTCAATGCTATTCAGCTGCAAAATCAGGAAGCACTTTAACTGTTACAAAGTTGTAATACAAATTGAAAAAGTTTTTTTTTAATTCTAATTTTTTAATTCTTTTATCTCTGTTTTTGTTTTCAAATCAGATAAACGCTCAAACCGAAGAAGATCTGTTTGGCATGATTGCTAATGAAAAAAATAATGATGAATCTTTACTTCCTGAAAGAATGGTTTTTACCCAAAGAATTTTATGGGGAAATCAAGGTCTTTTTAGAAAAACACGAATAGCCCCTCTAAGTCTGGAGGTGAGAGAAAAAGAACTTAAGGTACGAAGAACTATGTTAAAGGCGCATCAAGTTATTGGCTACACGACACTAATAGCAATGATTGCACAAGGTTTTATTGGAGGAAAATTATACAATGGTGATAACAGTTTATACGATACACATAAAACCATGGGAAAAATTGTAAATGTTGGGTATTTTGCAGGCGCAGGACTTTCTCTATTTGCACCTCCACCACTTATCAATAAAAAGGTAAGAGGTTTGAATTCAATCAAAGCACATAAAATTTTAGCAACAATTCATTTTTCTGCAATGCTTTCAACAAATTACTTTTCTAACAGAGATAGAGGAGCCCATAAAGCCTCAGCATATACCCTTTTTGGAAGTTATGCTGCAGCAGTTTTAGTTTTTAAATTTTAATTTATGAATAGATTTATTATATTTTTCTTATTAGTTTCACTAAACTCCAATAGTCAAGAACTACTTCAAAAAAAGTGGAACCTCAACACAGAACAGTCATATATTTCGTATCAAGGCAAACATATTTTGCATCAATGGTCTGGAACAAGCAAAAATGTCAAAGGTGTTTTGATAATGGAAAACAATCGACCTACAAAAACTGCTATAATATCGGCAATTAAAGATTTTGATAGCGGAAATTCTTCCAGAGATTCTCATGCGATGGAAATTATGGAAGCTCTATTATTTCCAGATGTAAGTTTTTATGGAGAATCGTTTACATTAAATAATGATAAATTTATGATACTTGGAAAAATAAAATTCCACAGTATATATAAAGAAATTAACGTATCAGGAGATTGGGATCAAACAAAAGAAAGGATAATTTTAAAAGGAGGATTTAGTGTTAAACCCTCAGACTTTGACATTAAGCTTCCGGACTTTATGCTAGTGAAAATGGAAAATAATTTAGAAATAGAATATGAGCTTATATTTCAGCAGGAATAAAATAAGCAAAAAAAAACCCTCGCAAAAGCGAGGGTTTTTTTATACTGAAATTATTTATTTAGAATCTACAGCTAGTTGGTAAACAACTAAACCAAATCCAATTTTATTTATAGCATCACCAACGTTATAAATAACGTCCATGTCTAGTCCACCAAAAATTCCACTGTACCATCCTTCAGTACCAGCCATATAACCAATTGGGTAAATTGCCCAACCAACTAATACAAACCAGCATAAAGTTTTGTGTGCAGTTTGAACAGCACCTCCTGCAGAAGCAGCAAGCTTAGCAGCTCCACCCAACCATATTTCATATACAATGATAAAATAAGCTATTCCTGATATAAGACCCCAAATTTGAGCCTGACTTTCATATACAGCTTCTCCTAGATAACCAGTAACAAGCATAATAACTGAAAGACCAATCATTTTCCACATTAGAGATTTTTGAGCACCAGCGGCTTTGAGTATTAAATAGAATTCAACACACATCAAAGGTACTGTAAGAACCCAGTCTACATATCTGAAAAAAGTTGGAGATTCTCCGAAAGAAGCCCAGTAGTCTCTCATGTACCAGTAGTGAACTGCAGCAATGAAAGTAATTAGTCCTGAAACTAAAATGGAAGTTCGCCATTTAGAGTCAAAAGAACTCATTGATAGGAAGAAAAAAGCTGAAGCGGCCATCATAGCCATACAGCCTACAAAAAATGTAAATCCTACGTAATCGTCTGGCGCCATTTTTGTAGCGTCAATAAATAAATTTAATATGTTCATATAATTTTTTTTTATAGTTTGGAACCCTAAATTTAATAAATTATTTTTAAATCAAACCATTAACCACCATTTATGCTTTACAGAAGTAAGATAATTGCATCAATTTTCATCATATGGATATCACTGTTTTCGTATTCAAATATTGATGTAGTAGTTGCGAGTATCCTAATATTAACACTAGGTTTGGGGCATGGTGCTTGTGATATTAAATTAATAACAACTAGGTTAAATACCTCTTCATTAAAGGTTAAAGTAATAAGCATTTTTTTATATATTTTCACTGCTTTTATTGCTTTTTTAGTGTTTTATAGTCTACCATTTATAGGTTTTATTACTTTTTTACTAATCAGTAGCTATCATTTTGGAGAGCAACATTTGCATAAAAAGCTTTCTGCTTCCAAAATGAAATTTTTTCATTTCTCATTGTATGGAATGGTAATATTTTTGCTCATGATAGAAACTAACATAGATATGGTATTTGAAATTCTTACTCCTTTAATAGGAAATGAAATAAGTGAAATTCCAATTAGAGTCACCTTATTTGTCTTTATATTTTTGACAGGTCTTTTTTGGTTGGTTGATTATAAGAGCATAAAGTTCTCCATTCCAAAGGAATTGTTTTATTTATTGGTAATATATGTTTTGTTCTATAATACCAACCTAATTGTTTCTTTTGCATCCTACTTTGTAATATGGCACTCTATCCCTTCAATATATGATCAGATTGAGTATCTGTATAAAGACGTTAATAGAAAGACAATCTTGTTGTATTTAAGAAACAGTGGATATTATTGGGGGATATCTTTAGCAGGGTTGATTTTTATAGTCTCGTATGGAGAAATTATGGGAGATAATTTTTATAGAATACTCTATTCTTTTGTAGCTTCAGTGACCATCCCGCACATATTTCTCATGAATAATATTTTGTCTGAATCTAATCAATAAGCCCATTTATATCATATTTAGACAAAAAACTCCAAATGATTGATGGAGCATCGATGTCATAAGACTCGTAATTATTTGGCCCATTGATTCTTGGCCAATCATGACCCATTCTGTCTAACAAATACAATTCAACTGAAACTTCATTTTGACCATTTTGATATACTTTGTGAACACCTCCATACTGATCTCCATCTCGATCAATTATAACCTGGTCAATTGAGGTGCCACTACAAGTATTAAAATTTATCCAATAATCAATTACATCTTCCATTGGCTCACAAATCCCAAAATAACCTAAATAGGGCACCACGTAATCCTGAAGACCATGAATCTGAAGTATTGGCATTGGGTGGCTAGGATTGCAAGTATTATAGTTTGCAGGAGACATTGACCCAGTAACAGAAGCAATTGCAGCAATTTTTGAACCTAAATTACATGCCAAGTTATAACTCATAAATCCACCGTTTGACATTCCTGTTGAGTAAACCTTATTAGTGTCAATATTGTAATTATCCTTAGACCACTCAATTAAATCTTCGATAAAACCGACGTCATCTGCAGAACTTTTTTCGCCGAGTTCCGTTTCCCACCCTACATTCCAATGTGTTTCCCCTCGGGAAGAATATCCATTTTTATCACTTGGAACTGTTTTCCAAAGTGTGCCTTGAGGATAAATTATAATAAATCCATTATTATCAGCTAATGATTGAAATCCAGTATATTGAATATTCCATTTAGCAAAACTTCCAAAACCGTGAAGGCTAAATAAAAGTGGAACATTAGAACTTTGAGAGGCGTATGATTCAGGAACATAGATAATAAAATCTCTACTCTGTTTGTTTTTAATCATCGAACAGTTGAAGGTGTTTGGTTCTTCCCCTAAACTACAGGTCACGCCATCTAAAAAAAGATTATTTGAGGGGTTCTCTTTAGAACATGATGCGAAAACACAAACCATTAAGGTTAAAAATAAATTTTTTTTCAAAGTATAGTAAAGGCTTAATTTATTCTACAATTATAGCAAAAACGATTTTAAAAATCTTTATAATAATGACTAATTAATAATTAAGGTTAAAGAGTTTTTGGGTTAAAATTATTAAATTGTGTAAAATAACTTATAAATTTTAACAACATGAACGAACTAGAAATTTTAAACTATCATCAATTATCGTTTATTGCGAATGCAATTTATTTACTTTCATTTACTGGTTTGATCTTTATCACCTTTAGATTGGTAAGATTTCAAAGAGAAAATGATTCGAATACTTTTGGCAAAGTTTTAGTTACATTATTTGGACTTTGTACAACGTTTTACGGGTATAGTATTTTTTCCTATTTATACAATCTACAGCTTGGCCAAGCATATCGGTTATCTGAACTCCAATCAAACGGGACTGAGCTCTCAACAGTTACAGAAAGTTTCATAGAATTTATTGGGTATTCAATTAGTGACGGTTGGCCACCATCATTTTCTCCAGAGCCAGCAGCATTAGTTTTTGTAGTTACTTTTGGCGTAATGGTTATTGCTGGCACATGGATGAATTTGTCAAGTAAGAAATCTTAAAATTGTATTATGAAAAAACCTCATTTAATTTAGGAGGTTTAATGCCAGTTCTAAAACAGTAATACAATTGATGATCGAATTATCAACTCCCGGAAGAGTATGTTTTTATGGAGACCATCAAGATTATTTGGGTCTTCCTGTAATTTCCGGAACAATTAATAGATATATTTATTTAAAAGCAGAACCAATTCAGTCTTCTTTTTTTGTGATTAAGCTTCTTGACTTTAAAAAATCGATTAAGGTTGCTTTTGAAAATGATCCAGAAACTATTCAACCGGGAGACTACTTTAGGTCAGTACTTTTTGTATTGAAAAGAAAAGGAATAATCCCAAATAGGGGATATATTGTAAATATTTTTGGAGATCTTCCAATCAACGCAGGTCTCTCTAGTTCGTCATCATTGGTAGTTGGATGGATAAGATTTCTAGTTCAAGTGTTTGCTAAGGATAAAAAAATATCAGATCTGCAAATCGCAGAATGGGCTTTTGAGGCTGAGGTTAAATTCTTTAATTCACCTGGAGGAATTATGGATCAGTATACTATCGCTATCGGAGGACTTATGGCAATTGACACCTTCAAAAAATCATATGTAAATTTAAAAGGAAATTTAGGATCACTACTAGTGATTGACTCTGGGATTTCTAAAAATACATTAGAGGTCCTAAAAGATGCTAGATTAAATAGTCAGAAAGCAATAGAAATAGTTAAGAAATTAGATAAAGATTACCACATTATAAAAGCAAAAAAAAATGATTATTTAAAATACATAGACAGTATTCCTATTGAATTAAGAGCATATTGGAAAGCAGCAATTCAAAACTTTATGATCACTAAAAGAGCAGAAGAAATATTAAAAACAAAAAATCAATCAACTAAAGAGTTAGCGGAATTAATGAATTCTCATCAAGAGTTATTATGTAATGAAATACAAAACACTCCTTTAGAAATTCAGAAACAAATTAAAGAAGGGATTAAAGCAGGAGCTTATGCTGCTAAAATTGTTGGCTCTGGGGGAGGAGGATCCATAATAGCTATGATTGATCCAAAAAGACATTCACAAATTAAAAATGCATTTTTGAAAGCGGGGGCCAAAGATGTGTTTAAGGTAAGTTTAATAAATCCATAACAAAGCATGAAAAACATTGTAATAATGGCAGCAGGGGCATCTACAAGAATGAAAAAAACGTTAAATGAAGTTCAACTCGCCCCACAGATTAAAGAGTTAGCCAAACACGAACATAAAACATTGATACCGCTAAGCGGGACTAATAAAAGCTTACTTTTTTATTTATGTGCTAACGCAAAACAGGCTGGTTATGAAAATATTTATATACTAACAGCACCTGAAAATAAAACATTTAAACAATGGATAAAAACACATAAATTAGACTCAAAACTTGTTGGAGTTAATTTCTTTTTACCTATTCAAAAAACACCTAAAGGAAGGCTAAAGCCGATAGGAACAGCAGATGGAATTCAACAAACTTTAGATCAATTTCCAGAACTATTAAAAGAAAGATTCACTGTGTGTAACGCAGACAACCTTTATTCAGTCGGTGTTTTAGAAAGACTTTTATCTCATGAAACTTCATCTCATTCTATAATGTCATATGATCGATCATTCTTAAAGTTTTCTGAAGAACGAATCACTAAGTTTGCACTAATTAAAACGGATGATCATGGCTATTTACAAGAAATAATAGAAAAGCCCCCGATTGAAACGCACGATTCTTTCAGAAATTCATCAGGGCAGCTTCTTGTTAGTATGAATATTTTTAGTTTTATTGGGGCACAAATATATCCGTATTTAAAAAACTGTACAATACACCCAGAGAGAAACGAAAAGGAGCTTCCAGAAGCTGTTAGAGCATTAATAAAAAACGAAAAAAAATCTGTATTCACATATTTAGTGAAAGAACATCTAAGAGACTTGACTTCAGCTCATGATATAAATAAATTTTAAAACTCACCTATTTTTATATCCATCCATGAAAGCCTGTCATTCAAATAAGTTTTAAGATCATTAACAGCCATAGGGTAGTCAACCGGTATTCCACTCCATTTATTGTAATTTCTTTCTATTGCCCCGTTATTAATTAAATATTGGCTAGTATTCTCAACAAGACCTATGACGTTATTAGTTGATAGAGAACTAATTCTTAGTTCTTGCCATCTAGCCTTGAGGGACGATTTAAAAATGGGATCTTTTAAAAATTTTTGCCACCAAAAAGGAACAAGCCATACATCTCCAGGGACATATTTGTTGTAGTTGGCAATCCAATCATCAAAAGGCAACCTGTCTGAATTACCATACCCTATATTCAAATCCCAGATGGGACCCATTTTTAGCTTTTCACCCCTGTCTTTACTTATGAAGGTACTTAATCTGTAACCGTCAACATTTCCGGTAAGCTCGTTAATTATAAAAAAATCAACAAAACTTTCTATATCTATATAATTTAAATACTCCCTATTTTTTGAGCTAAAATCTTCATTTGTAAGGGCTTTTTCAAAATCATTAATATATTTCTTTATATATAATTTTTGATCCAGAGTGATATCTTCAGCTTTGGGATATTCATATAAAAAATAAGTTTCTAAATTTTGAAAGGCATGATATGGAGGCCCAAACGGATCTAAAGATTGAATATCATTTCCATTATTGTCATAATTAGATCTAAAACTGATATTCTCATTATAACTAGCGTCATCTTGCCAGTTGTCTTCATAATACTCTAATGGCTGATTTTCAAGAGCAACATCAGATCCGGATGTTTTATCAATCTTTAAAATATAACCTCCAGTTATTGATTCTGGGTCATTATTATTGGCTTTTAATTTTTTTATGTTAATTCTGTTTGAATCTCTTTTGAGCTTTTCCATAAAAACATATACCCCCTGATAATTTGTATCTCCAGAAACGTTTCTGATTTCAAGCTCAACAAATTTAGACCTACTGGAATAGTTTCCCATATTTCTATATAATTCATAACCGATATAATGACGCATCAGTGATGGATCAAATATTATTTCAGGACTTCTAAAAACATGTCCCATTAATATCCAGTCTTCTTCTTTTGGGAAACCAAATATTTCGAAGTCAACATCGTTTCCTGACTCATCCCAGGTTTCAATTCCAAAGGATTTTTTATTGGACATTCGAAAAGAGCTTGCGCCCCGGTATTCAATTCCAATTGGATTTGAAAAAGTTTTTTCACCTCTTTCAAAAATATCCATAGTAGCCATTACTTTTGGTTCATTTAGTATAACATCTTTAGTAGTGATTTTTATATATGGTAAATCAGATTTTGTTAAATCAAATGGAAATGAGTCAATGGAAGAGGAGCTGATGACCTCTTTTTTAGTACAGGATATAAATAAAAGAACAAGCATAAAAAATTTTATTACAAAAGTTTTTACTAAGAATTTATTCATTTTAAAGTTTTATAACCACCCTAATATTAAGAAATAGTTCGACAAACTTCAATTTCAAAGGCATAATTTTTAAATTAGAACATAAATACTTTAAATATAATAATGAAAACTCCAAGTCATTTAATAATTTAACTTCAACTTTTCAATCTATTTTGTTTTGAATAAAGCCCCCTTATTGTTTCTTCTTTTATACTCTAATTTCATTCTAAGTCAAGAGCCAGCTGAGTTTAAATTTTGGTCATCAGTTTCGTATGTTTATCAGCCAAATGAAAAAATTAATTTCAGTATTTCAGAACTTTATCGACTAAAAGAAGACCTTAATGTTGTAGATAGTTATATTACGGAAGTTAGCTCAGATTACAAGATCTACAAGGGCTTAAATTTTGAAATTGAGTTTAGGTATTATTCAAAAAACATTAATGAAGGAAAAGCAAAAGGTTTTGAGAATTTATGGAGGTATAGGTTGGCTTTAGAAAAAGAGCTGGAGCTTAAACCAATAAAAATTTTCATCAGACTAGCATTTCAAAAAAGAACTTCTTTAGATAAAAAAAACGATTTCAAAGATTATATAAGAATTAGATCTGCATTTGAATACCCAATTAAAAACTGGGATCTAGATCCATATTTTTCAGTTGAATTCATAGAAAAAAGAACGGGTAATAATCTTCAAAAGGTTAGATACGGCTTTGGAACCAGTAAAAAGATTCGGGAAAGTAAATGGACGATTAGATATTTTTTTCAAACAGACCGGTTAATACCTAAACAAAACTTCCATATTTTCATGGTTAAATATCGCTATAAAAATGAAGTAAAAAATTAAAATAGCCTCAACTGAAAACTATTCGAAAGAATCGAAAATAATTTGATTTACTAAATCCGCGTGTTTTTCAATATGTTCGTGGTCAAATGTGCTTATTCCATATTGATGTTCAATCAGTCTAGTTAACATAAAAAAACTACAGCATGCACCAAAAATTATACTAACAAAGTTGGGTTGAGGAATTGCAATAAAATTTGGACTGGTAGAGGCTTTATTGAGTGCTGTTTGACCAATAATGGTTAAAGGCTCCACGATCGAAGTTATTAAATAATCTGATCTCCAGCTATTTTTCCCCATTTCTAAATATGTTAATTTATAGAAAGAAGGGTTTTTGGCAGAAAAGTAAATAAGCTGTCGTGTATATGACCTTAACATAGGAACCCCTTCGGTATCTTTAAGTTCAGATCGAATTGCTTCAAATTTCTCAACAATAGACTTCGCCAAATGGTCTACGGATTTTTTCCATAACTCTTCTTTGTTTTTAAAGTGATAACTAATTAACGAATTTGTCACCCCTACCTTTTCGGCAATTAATTTTAATTGTGTTCCGTCAAATCCAAAGTTGGAAAAATGTTCAAGCGCAATAGACAACAACCTGTCAATGTCGAGCTCTTGAGCTAGGCTAGGACGGCCTCTTTTTCTTTTAGACTTTGAAGATTCCAAATAAATTATTTTTGAGTATAATAAAAATTAACACTATAAATATAGTAAAACCATTATTAATTGAATATTTAACAATCATTAAGAAGTAATTTTTTAAATTAAATTAAATTAAGATTTAATATTAAATATTGTAATTTTGAAATATAAAACAAGCTTAAAATGAATATTTTAGTCTGCATAAGTAACGTTCCTGATACAACCTCAAAGATTAACTTTATCGAGAATAACACCGTCTTTGACACTAACGGAGTTCAGTTTATAATTAATCCAAATGATGAATTTGGTTTAACCAGAGCAATTTGGTTTCAACAAAAAAATCAGGCAACTGTAACTGTGGCTACAGTTGGGGATGCTAGCTGTGAACCAATCTTGAGAAAGTGTCTAGCTATTGGAGCAAATAAAGCCGTAAGAATTGATTCTAAAGCTTTAGACGGTTATAGTGTTGCAGCCCAATTAAAGTCATTGTGCGAAAAAGAAAGTTACGATATAGTTATATGTGGCAGAGAATCTATTGATTATAATGGAGGAATGGTTCCTGGAATGTTAGCCCAAATGCTAGAAATACCGTTTGTTACAAATTGTGTATCGATGGATGTAAACGGAAATGAGGTAACAACAAAAAGGGAGATTGATGGAGGTATAGAGACACTTAGCTGTTCTTTACCAATAGTTGTTGGGGCTCAAAAAGGGTTAGTTGAAGAATCAGACCTTATCATTCCAAATATGAGAGGTATAATGCAAGCAAGACAGAAGCCACTTGATGTTTTGTCACCCACAAATATTATGTCTAAGTCTAATGTTGATAAATTTGAAAAACCACCAGCAAAAGGAAGTGTCAAATTAGTAGATTCAGAAAATATCGACGAATTAATAAAACTTCTTCACAACGAAGCAAAAGTTATTTAAAAAAGTAAATATGGCAATTTTAGTATACGCAGAAAGTCAAAAAGGAAAATTCAAAAAAAGTTCGTTTGAAGCAGTGTCATACGGGCGGTTATTAGCCAATGAATCTAATGAAGATTTGGTTGTGATTTCAATTAATTCAAATGATCCAAATGAATTATCTAATTATGGGCCAGATAAAGTTATAGCAATTAAAGATTCTACAATGAATAATTTTACTGCTCAGACTTTTTCCAATACCATTTCGGAGTTTTCAAAAAAAGAAGAAGCTTCAATTTTAGTTCTAAGCTCAACTGCAGACTCAAAGTATATTTCTCCCTTATTGGCTGTTCAGCTTGAAGCGGGATTAGCATCAAATGTTGTATCAGCGCCAATTAGTAGATCTCCCTTGGTAGTTAAACGCTCTTGTTTCACAAATAAAGCCTTTAATCATACTACATTAAACGGTTCAATAAATATTATTTGTGTTTCCAATAATTCGTTTGGTATCAACGAAAAAGAGTCTCAGCCTGAAATAGTTAATATAGATAGATCTGCTAATAATTCTAAAATTAAGGTAGAGTCTGTTGAAAAATCAAGTGGGTCAGTTAGTATTGCAGATGCAGATATAGTTATTTCTGGCGGTAGAGGCCTAAAAGGTCCTGAAAACTGGCATCTTATTGAAGATTTAGCTTCAACATTAAATGCAGCTACAGCTTGCTCAAAACCCGTATCAGATATGGGGTGGAGACCACATAGCGAACATGTTGGTCAAACGGGAAAACCAGTAGCTTCAAATCTATACATTGCTATTGGAGTTTCAGGAGCGATTCAACATTTAGCAGGAATCAATGCTTCCAAGGTTAAAGTAGTAATTAATAATGATCCGGAAGCTCCATTTTTTAAGGCAGCTGACTATGGTATTGTAGGAGATGCATTTGATGTAGTTCCAAAACTCATTGAGAAACTTAAAGTTTTCAAAACTGTAAAATAAAATAATCTTTACATAAAAAAAGCAGGTCCATCGACCTGCTTTATTAGAATGTAAGAATTATCTACAGCAGATTAAAATATACTGGTGTCTGCTGAGCTTTTGTTCTTAAATAATTATAATAAAACATAAGACACCTCCTTTCAAATTTTAATTAAACATAGCCGTTGTCACAGCGCTAACTTTCAAATCAAATATAATACAGGATATTTAAAAAATAAACTATTTAACTATTTTTTTCAGTGTCAATCCTTGAACTAAAATTGTAAATAAAACCACCATATAAGTTAAAAATAAAATAAGATCTTTCCCTTTCCCTATTTGATTTGGGAGATTTAGAGCTAGAGCAACACTTAGACCTCCTCGAAGTCCACCCCAAGTGATTATTAGAGCAGTATTTTTCTCAAAAGACTTGAAGAAAGACAGAAACTTTATGGGTGTCCAAACACCGATCCCTCGAGATAAAACGACAACGAATATTGTTAAAAGAGAGATTATTAAATAGCTAGAATCAAAATTTTGAAAAATCGGAATTATTTCAAGTCCAATTAAGATAAATAAAATAGCATTAAGAGTTTCATCTAATAGGTGCCAAAACTTGTAAACATAATCACCCATTGCCTTTTGAACTCCGTCTTCTTTTTTATCTGAATCTATATTCCTATTTAGAAATAGCCCCATTACAACAACACCTAAAACTCCTGAAAAATGAAATTGATGCGAAATCACTGATACTAGTAACACTAGAGATAGAGTAATCAAAACTTCTAGCTCTATGTGTTTATTTTCAATATATTTAACCAACCTTAGGCCAAAGTATCCAACAAGAGCTCCAAGACCAACTCCTCCTATTACCTCAGTAGCAAAAAGCATACTTATACTTCCAGCAGTTACATTTTCTATTCCCTCTAATTTAATATTCAAAAGAGTTAGAAAAATTACAACACCAATACCGTCGTTAAATAGTGATTCACCAGCTATACGCGTCTCAGTTGTAGAAGATAGATTCATTTTTTTAACCATAGCAAGTACAGCAATTGGATCAGTTGGAGCTATTAAGGCTCCAAACAATAAACAATCAACATAAGTTAAGCCTATGTCGCTAAGCCCTAAAAAGGGTTGCTCTACAAGCCAATAAACACTAGATCCAACAGCAAATGTTGAGAAAACAACACCAAAACAAGCGAGTAAAAGGATAGTAACTTTATCTTTTAGAAGCTCATGAACATTAACACTAATAGCTCCAGCAAATAGTAAAAAAGGTAGCATTACATCAATTAACAAAACCTCAAAATCAAAGCTCTGAATTAAAGCGGTAACAGTTTTTAAGAATTCTGGAAAAACCAGACCTATTGCTAGCACGCTAAATGACAAGCCAATAGCAAGAATCATTAAACCTATAGTCTGAGGAAGCTTCAAAATCCGAAGATTTATAATTGAAAAAAATGAAGCGAGTAAGAGTAAAATTGTAGTAAGCTCAAGGACATTCATAGAGAATAATATTAATTAAATTATTATTTGTAAAATTCGTACATTTTTGCAATATACTTGCCTAAAACATCGAATTCCAAGTTAACAATTTCTCCCTTAACAAGCTTACAAAAGTTCGTGTTCTCATATGTGTAGGGGATAATTGCAACCGAAAAACTATTTTTATTAGAATTTATAACAGTTAGACTTACGCCGTTTATAGTTATTGATCCCTTTTCAATAGTGATGTTTTTTTGATCTGGTTTGAAATCAAAACTAAAAATCCAACTTCCATTAACGTTTTCTATTTCAGTACATACTCCAGTTTGATCAACATGACCCTGAACTATATGACCATCAAGCCTACCATTTATCTTCATGGAACGCTCCAGATTAACAAAGCTACCTGGTTTTAGATTCTTCAAGTTAGTTTTGACTAAAGTTTCGTTAATAGCAGTAACAGAATAGCAGTTTTCAGAAACACTTACAACTGTTAAACACACTCCATTATGTGAAAGACTTTGATCAATTTTTAATTCATTTGACAACGAGCTTTTAATTGTAAAATTAATATTCGTATAACTCTTAGTTACGGTCGTTATCTCGCCGAGACCTTCTATAATTCCTGTAAACATGACAGTTAAATTTATTTACCTTTGTATTACAAAATTAGTTAATTCAAATAACTAAAATAGTCTATGGACAAAATAAAAATAGGTATATCAATTGGAGATCCAAATGGAGTTGGACTTGAGATAATTCTTTCAGTATTTGAAAAGAAAGACTTATTTAAATATGTAATCCCTATTCTATTTGGGCCCAAAAAAATAATTGATTTTCAGAAAAAACATTTTAACAAAAAAACTGAACTAAACTATATTAAAAATACAAATCAGTTAAAAGAAGGATTCTTAAATATTATTCAAACCGCCACGCATGATTATAATGTTGAATTTGGAGTTCAATCTAAAGAGGCAGGAATTATTTCGTATGAATCGCTATCTAAATGCACTGATGCCATAAATGACGGAATGGTTGAGGCTATTATTACAGCACCTATAAATAAGAAAGCGATTCAATCCAAAAGGTTTAAATTCCCTGGCCATACTGACTTCTTAGAAGGTAAATTTGAAGGAAAGGCACTAATGTTTATGGTTTCCAAGGATTTAAGAATAGCTCTTGTAACCGATCATGTTCCAATAAATAGTGTTTCTAAGATGATTTCATCAAAGCGTTTAATTATTAAAATAAATCAAGTTTTATATAGCTTAAAGAATGATTTTGGAATTGTAAATCCTAAGATAGCAGTTTTGGGCTTGAACCCCCACAGCGGTGATGATGGAGTTATAGGGAGTGAAGATGATGATATTCTTAAGCCTGCAATTTCCAAATCAAAAAAAGATGATATCATAGATGGACCATTTGCAGCTGATGGTTTTTTTGCATCAAAAAAATATAAAGAATATGATGCTATCATTGCGATGTATCACGATCAAGGTCTTATTCCCTTTAAAACTCTGACCTTCGGAAATGGAGTAAATTTCACAGCAGGTTTAAATATAATTCGCACATCTCCCGATCATGGAACTGCATTTGATATAGCAGGAAAAGGAACAGCAATTTCAAACTCCTTCAAGGCAGCAATATTGGAATCTTTTAGGATTTCAAAAAACAGATCATATAAATTGATTTAGCCTAATAAATAGAACAAAAACTATAGTTTTAAAAAAAAAACTCTAAATTTGCAGGCTTAAATGTTAATAAGATGAAAGTGGTTAGTCCTTTTGTAATTAATTTTGCAAGTTTAAAAAAAGGAAACCACATTTTTAATTTTAATATTGACATTAAGTTCTTTGAGAGTTTTGATTATTTTGATTTTAAAAGTGTTGATTTAATAACAACACTTGAACTTGAAAAACAGGAAACAATGTTAGGCTTATTATTTAAGACTTCAGGACATATTATTGTACCGTGTGATTTATCATTGGAAAACTTTAAAATGCCCTTTTTAAGTAATCTAAGTTTAGCTGTTAAATTTGGAAAAACATTTAGTGAAGAAAGTGATGAAATTTTAATTTTACCTCACGGCAGTCATCAAATAGACATTTCCCAATATATCTTTGAGATGGTTGTTCTTTCAATTCCAATTAAAAAAGTACATCCTGGAATAAAGAATGGCACATTAAATTCAGATATTCTAATAAAATTAAATTCATTAAAACCCAAAGAAAAAAAGACACAATCAGAAAATGATTCCCGTTGGGATAAATTGAAAGACTTATTATAAAAATATTACAAAATGGCGCATCCTAAAAGAAAAATCTCCAAAACAAGAAGAGATAAACGACGCACACATTACAAAGCATCCGACAAACAGATAGCTACTTGTAAAACAACAGGAGAAAATCATCTTTATCATCGCGCTCATTGGCATGAAGGAAAGCTATATTATAGAGGAAAGGTATTAGTAGATAATACCGAAACTTCAGAAGCATAAATTTATAGAACTATTTCTAACCCTAATCTTCGTGCTGGGGTTTTAGCAGAGATAATTTAATAAAAAAAATCCTATCTTCACTTAACATTCAAGCTAGAATTTCTGCCGAATGACGAAATCAAACACCTCTATTAAAGCTTCAATCACTGCTGTGGGTGGTTACGTTCCAGAAGACCGGTTGACAAACAAAGATTTGGAATCAATCGTTGATACAAATGATGGATGGATTCGAAGTAGAACGGGTATAAAAGAAAGAAGACTCCTCAAAGACCCAAAAAAAGCAACTTCTTTTTTAGCCATCCAGGCTTCTAAAAACCTTCTTATAAATAATAACATTGACCCTTCAACAATTGACATGATTATTGTTGCAACTACAACTCCTGATATGCAAATTGCTGCAACTGCGGCCTATGTTGCATCTGAAATTGGGAGTAATAACGCTTTTGGATTTGATCTTCAAGCCGCTTGTTCCGGATTTCTGTATGCTATGTCGATGGCAGTTGGAAAAATCGAATCGGGACGTTATAAAAAAGTCTTAGTAATTGGAGCAGATAAAATGTCTTCTGTTATTGACTATAGAGACAGAGGTACGTGTGTTTTGTTTGGAGATGGAGCAGGAGCGGTATTATTTGAACCAAACGAAGAGGGCTTAGGTTGGCAGGATGAGTATTTTAGAAGTGATGGCCACGGAAGAAATGACCTATGTGTTAAGGCGGGGGGATCTTTATTTCCAGCGAGTACTTCAACAGTTTTAAATGGAGATCATTATCTTCGTCAAGACGGTCGAAAAGTTTTTAAATCAGCAGTTTCTGCAATGTCAGAAGCAAGTAGTGAAATATTAAAAAGAAATGATTTGACAGGAGATGAGGTTGATTATTTATTGGCACATCAGGCTAACGAGAGAATAATTGAAGCAATTGGTAAAAGAATGAAATTAAAATCAAATAAAGTGCTTAAAAATATTTCTAATTATGGTAATACAACTGCTGGCACTATTCCACTTTTATTATACGATTTTCAAAATAAATTTAAAAAAGGGGATAAAATTATTTTTGCTGCTTTTGGTGGAGGTTATACATGGGGAGCAGCATATTATATATGGAATAAAACAGTAAACTAATAAACTTAAATATGGATATTAAAGAAATTCAGAATCTAATCAAATTTGTTGCTAAGTCAGGAGCTTATGAAGTTGAAATTGAGAAGAAAGATTTTAAGATCACAATAAAGACTTCTAACTCAACTCTTGATAACTCATTCAAAGTTGAAACACAAAACACAAGATTAGCTCAAAACGATCAAAATATTGAAGGTATATCAAATAAAAATGATAATGAAACAGAGGGCGAAAACGAGAAATATATTGTAATTAAATCCCCAATTATTGGTACATTTTACAGAAGAGCTGGACCAGACAAACCTCTTTTTCTTGAAGTTGGTTCTGAAATTAAGAAAGGAGAAACAATGTGTGTTATTGAAGCAATGAAACTTTTTAATGAAATTGAATCAGAGATGAACTGTAAAATAATTAAAATTCTGGTTGAAGATGAAACTCCAGTAGAATTTGACCAGCCACTTTTTTTAGTTGACCCTTCTTAAGATTAAATATAATGTTCAAAAAAATTTTAATAGCCAATAGAGGTGAAATTGCAATGCGAATTATTCGTACTTGTAAAGAGATGGGAATAAAAACTGTTGCGGTTTACTCAACAGCGGACAAGGAAAGCTTGCACGTCCGATTTGCAGATGAAGCAGTCTGTATTGGCCCTGCGTCAAGTTCAGAATCGTATTTAAAACCATCAAATATTATTGCTGCTGCAGAAATCACTAATGCTGACGGAATTCATCCTGGATACGGTTTTTTGTCCGAAAACGCGAAGTTTTCAAAAATTTGTGAAGAACATAAGATAAAGTTTATTGGAGCTTCGTCAGAGATGATTGATCAAATGGGAGACAAAGCTTCCGCTAAGGAAACAATGAAAAAAGCCAAAGTACCTACTATTCCGGGTTCTGAGGGCCTGATTGAATCTCTTGAGAAAGCAAAAAGTCTAGCAAAAAAAATGGGCTATCCTGTTATGTTAAAAGCAACAGCTGGGGGTGGAGGAAAAGGTATGAGAGCAGTTTGGTCTCCTGATGAAATTGAAAAATCATGGGAGAGCGCAAGAACAGAATCTATGGCTTCTTTTGGAAATGACTCTATGTATATGGAAAAACTAATTGAAGATCCTCGTCATATAGAAATTCAAATCATCGGAGATTCATTTGGAAAGGCATGCCATTTGTCTGAAAGAGATTGCTCAATCCAGAGAAGGCATCAAAAACTAACCGAGGAAACACCCTCACCATTTATGACTGATAAACTCAGAAAATTAATGGGAGCAGCTGCAATTAAAGCAGCAGAATATATTAAATATGAAGGAGCTGGAACTGTCGAATTTCTTGTCGACAAGAACAGGAATTTTTATTTTATGGAAATGAATACTCGTATACAAGTTGAACACCCGATAACGGAACAAGTAATTGATTTTGACTTAATTCGAGAACAAATAAAAGTTGCTTTTGGAATTCCCATTTCTGGAAAAAATTATACTCCAAAGATGCATTCAATAGAATGTAGGATTAATGCTGAAGACACAGAAAATGATTTCAGACCATGTCCAGGGAAAATAGAAACACTTCATTTTCCAGGGGGGCATGGAGTAAGACTCGACACTCACGTTTATAGTGGATATACAATTCCTCCATATTATGATTCGATGATTGCAAAATTAATTACAACAGCTCAAACACGTGAAGAAGCAATTAATAAAATGAGGAGGGCATTGGATGAGTTTTTAATTGAGGGTGTGAAAACCACAATACCTTTTCACAGAAAGCTTATGGATCATCCAGACTTTATTTCAGGAAATTACACAACAAAATTTATGGAGAATTATTTAGATTAGTTTTTTTTTAATTAGAAGCTCTGCTATTTGGACAGTATTTGTTGCAGCACCTTTTCTAAGATTATCTGAGACTACCCATAAGTTAAATGAGTTTGAATCAGAGAAATCTTCCCTTATCCTTCCAACATAAACATTATCACTTCCTTCTGAGTCAATAGGCATTGGATAATAATTATTTTTGGGGTTATCTTTAACAATAACTCCACTACTTGAGATTAATACTTTTCTAATCTCATCAACAGAGGAACTATTTTTTAATTTAACATTTACAGATTCACTGTGACCTCCAACAACAGGAATTCTTACTGCTGTTGCAGTAATGCCAATACTATAATCATTTAGTATTTTATGAGTTTCATTAACTAATTTCATTTCTTCTTTCGTGTATCCATTTTCAAGAAAACTGTCACAGTGAGGTATAGCATTTTTATTGATAGAATGAGGATATGCCATTTCTCCTTCTTCCCCATTAAGTTCGTTTTCTAATTGCTTAACAGCCTTTAGTCCGGAACCAGTT
The DNA here is from genome assembly GCF_983056325.1 of Candidatus Marivariicella sp. Classification (NCBI taxonomy): domain Bacteria; kingdom Pseudomonadati; phylum Bacteroidota; class Flavobacteriia; order Flavobacteriales; family Flavobacteriaceae; genus Candidatus Marivariicella; species Candidatus Marivariicella sp. The sequence continues at coordinate 19,252 of NZ_CEZOWA010000019.1, forward strand.
ATAGATTGATATGTTGAAATAATTAACCTTTCAATCCCAAAACTTATACAAAGAGGATTAATAGCCATGAGTAGTTGAACAGTAGAACAGTTTGGATTTGCAATTATTTTATCTTTAGAAGTAAGAGTATTACCATTAATTTCTGGAATAATTAATTTTTTTGAAGGGTCCATTCTCCAAGCTGAGGAATTATCAATAACAGTGCATCCTACTTCAGTAAATTTAGGAGCCCACTCCAGAGAAGTTTCTCCACCGGCTGAAAATAAGGCAATTTCAGGTTTAAGGTCTAAGGCTGCTTTTAAAGATATAATGTCATATGTTTTACCATTATATTTTATTTTTTTGCCTAAAGAATTTTCTGAAGCAACGAGAATTAAGGTGCTAATAGGAAGGTTTCTTTCAGATAAAACTTGAAGCATAACTCTTCCTACCATTCCCGTTGCACCAATAACAGCTAATTTCATAAAAATTATTATTTTGAATTTAAAATTACATTAAATTATATGATTTTATAAAATACTATTTAAACACAACAAAATTGTTATAAATAATTACGTGTTACCCGACTCCCTAGACTGGACAATAGTTCATATGATATTGAACCTCCTGATTCTGCAAATTCACTTGCAGGATGTGAGTCATTAAAAATAACAACTTCATCACCTTCCAAACAATCTATTTCAGTAATATCCGCCATAAACATATCCATACATATATTTCCAATAATTTTAGCTTTTTTCTTATTAATCCAAACGGCAGCGTTAGAGTTTCCATAAAATCTGCCAATACCATCTGCATGACCAATTGGAATTGTTGCAATTGTAGTTTTTTCTTTTGTAATCCAACCACTATTATAACCAACAACTTGTCCTTTTTCCAATTTATGAATTTGAAGTATTTTAGTTTTTAGCTCGGCAACAGGCAAAAGATTTTTATCCCAATCTATATTATTTGCATAACCATACAATGAAATACCTGCTCTTACCCAATCATATTTATATTCAGGATAGTTATGGATGCCAGAACTATTGAAAAGGTGAAACTTTATTTTGGTATTAATTTTGAGGAATGTATTTCTAATTTTTTCAAAAGCTATTATTTGACTTTTTGAAATTTCATTTTCTTTTTTTCCCTCACTTGAGGATAAATGTGAGTAAACAGATTCTATCTTAAAAAAAGACTTTTTCATTTCGTTATTAATCCAATCAATATCCTCAAAATCAAAACCTAACCTATTTAAACCGGTGTTAAATTTGAGGTGAATGGGAAAATCCTTTATATTTCTTTTTTTACAAATTCGATATAAATCATGCCATATTTTTTTTGAGTAAATGGCTGGCTCTAATGAGAATTTTACAAGATTTTCCAGTGAATATGGCTCAGGATAAAAAACTATAACTTTTGAACGTATTCCATTTTCACGAAGTATTTTTCCTTCATTTGAAGAAGCTACCGCTAATATATTAACGCCCAATTCATTCAAATACTTGGAAATCTTGATTGCACCGTGGCCATATGCATTTGCTTTTACAACTCCAATAACATCGACCTCAGAGGAAACTTTAGATTTTAAAAAATTTAAGTTGTGAGATATTCTTTCAAGATATACATTTAAAGTTGTCAATTTTTTTCTTTCATGAGATTATAAAAGACTTTTCTACTTAACGCTTCATATTTTTCTTTTTCACCAACAGCAATTAAGTTATCATCCTCAACTTTTCTAAATGTAAATTGAGCAATATTTCCTGATTTTGAACAGATTGCATGAAGTTTTGTGACGAATTCAGCTACAGCCATTAAGTTGGGCATTGAACCAAAAGGACTCCCATTTGAATCCATATCTAAGCCGGCAACTATAACCCTCAAACCTTCGTTTGCAAGCTTATTGCAAACGTTTACAATTTTTTTGTCAAAAAACTGGGCTTCATCGATTGCAACTACATCAAACCCTTTAGCGAGGTTTATTATTTCCCCTGAGGATTCTACTTCAACCGCCTTTACTGATTTTTTATTATGAGATATAATTATATTTTTTCCATACCGATTGTCAACTGAGGGCTTAATGGCTATAACTTTCAACTTTGAAATACGACACCTATTTATTCTTCTAATTAATTCTTCTGTTTTTCCTGAAAACATAGAACCACATATAACCTCAACACTTCCAAATTGTTCAGACAAGTTTGCGGTATTTTCTAAAAACATTTTGTAATTTTCAAAATAGGAGAATTTAAATTTTTATTAATAAAACAAAGGTATTAAAAAACAATAATGATGAATGAATCATTGCTTCTAGAAATTTCCTCTTTGGCAAATAAAATTTCAAAAATGAATACTGATTCCTCGGTAAGTGAATATTATGATCTAACACTTGAGCTTTTTGAAAAAATCATTATTTTAAAAAATAGTAATACTTTAATTAAAAAATTAGAACTTAAATCTCAACAAAACAACAATCCTGACTCAACAACTGAGGGTTTTTTAGTTAATAACAAGGAAAAAACAGAAACTACCTCAGCGATATCGGAAAAAAATTTAACCCTAAGAATTTTTGATAAACAATCAAGTAATATTTCATTTGAAAAAAAGAAAAATCACATATCATCCAAATTGAATGATAAGTTTGCTAAAATATTTAAAGTTGATGTTAATGAACGATCAGCTTTTATCCAAAAGTTATTTGATAAAAAAACTGACGAATATGAAGACACAATGAAGAAAGTGTCAAGTATTGAGGACTGGCCCTCTATTTATGAGTTTATTCAAAATGAGATTAAACCAAATTATAAGTCATGGAATGACAACTTGACTACCGAAAAGAGGTTTTTAGATCTTTTAAAAAAACAATCTAATTAAAATAGATTTCAAATGCCATTATATATTGTTCCAACACCAATTGGAAATCTTAAAGACATCACATACCGTGCAGTTGAAATATTAAATAAAGCAGAAATAGTTTTAGCTGAAGACACAAGAACAAGCATAAAGCTTTTAAACCATTATTCAATTGAAGCAAAACTTCAAAGCTTTCACATGCACAATGAACATAAAAAGTTAGATAGTGTTTTAAAAAAATTAGAGTCGGGTAGTTTAATTGCTATAATTTCTGACGCTGGAACTCCTGGGATATCAGATCCAGGGTTTCTTCTAGTTAGAGAATCGATAGCAAAGGGTATTGATGTCTTTTGCTTACCAGGAGCAACTGCTTTAATCCCAGCACTTATTCAAAGCGGTTTTCCTACTGATAGATTTGTTTTTGAGGGATTCCTCCCAAACAAAAAAGGAAGACAAACCAGGTTGGAGATTTTAGCCAAAGAAAACAGAACGATAGTTTTATACGAATCTCCTCACAGGATTATTAAAACACTCAATCAGTTTGTCAAACATTTTAAAGGAGAAAGAAAAATTAGTGTAGTAAGAGAGCTTTCCAAAAAGTTTGAAACACAATTTAGAGGAACAATTATCGAGGCTATAGATTATTACACGGAAAACAAACCAAAAGGAGAGTTTGTTATTTCAATTTCATCATTACCAGATAAATAATTTATGGATAAGAAATGGAAAACGTTAAACAATAGAGATTCCTCAGCCATAATCACTTTAGCAAGAGATCTGAATATTTCGGAAATAATATCTGAACTTTTAGTTCAAAGGGGTATTAGATCATTTTTAGATGCCAAATCATTTTTTAGACCACAAATAGAAAACTTGATAGATCCATTTTTAATGAAGGGAATGCATGAGGCTACAGATAGGATAAACAAGTGTCTAAAAGATGGAGAAAAAATAATGATTTATGGAGATTATGATGTTGATGGGACCACTTCTGTAGCTTTACTATATTCTTATTTAATTAAGCAAAATGCAGATGTAAGTTTTTACATACCCGACAGGTATAAAGAAGGGTATGGATTGTCAATAGCAGGAATAGAAAAAGCTAAAGAAGAAAAAATTTCATTAATCATAGTTATAGATTGTGGAATTAAAGCCATTGAACAAATTGAAAAAGCTAATTCCTACAAAATTGATACAATTATATGTGATCATCATAAGCCAGGAAATTCTTTACCAAAAGCTAAAGCAATACTAAATCCAAAGCAACAAGACTGCAGCTACCCATATAAGGACTTGTGTGGGTGTGGAATAGGTTTTAAATTAATTCAAGCAATTGAACAATTAAAAGAGAAAAACTTAGACTCAATATTAGAATATTTAGATTTAGTTTCTATTGCAATTTGCGCGGATATAGTTCCAATGACTGGGGAAAACAGATTACTTACCTCTTTAGGGATAAATCTAATTAATAAAAACCCAAGACCTGGAATTTCAAAATTTTTAAAAAATAAAAAAAAGGATGTTAATGTTTCAGACCTAATTTTCACACTCGCACCAAGAATAAATGCAGCTGGAAGGATGAAACATGGTAAACACGCAGTAGAGTTGCTAATATGTAACAATAAAAATGAGATTTCTACAAAATCAAGAGCCATTGAACTATTAAATACTGAAAGAAAGTTACTTGATGAAAAAATCACCAAAGAAGCAATAGATCAAGTTGAAACCCTATCAGAGTTAAATAATTTTACAACTGTAGTTTATAGGCCAGATTGGCATAAAGGAGTAATTGGAATTGTAGCTTCTAGATTAATAGAACAGTTTTATAGACCTACTGTTGTTTTGACAAAGTCAGGTAATGTCTATTCAGGTTCAGTTAGGTCAGTTAGAGGGTTTGACGTATATGAAGCTTTATCAGCTTGTTCGGATTATATGATTCAGTTTGGCGGGCATAAATATGCAGCTGGACTCACTCTTGACCCCTCCAAATACATCGATTTTAAAAAGGCTTTTGAAAAAGAGGTCACATATCGAATAAATCCTGAAGATCGTTTTTCAAGTATAGTTTATGATATTGAAATTACTTTGGATAAGCTCGATTTATCCACCTACAGAATAATTAAACAAATGGCTCCTTTTGGCCCACTTAATAGACAACCCCTTTTTTTTATTAAAAACTGTATTGATAACGGTTACACAAAAATAGTTGGAGCAGAAAATAATCATTTAAGTATTGGTCTTAAAGACGAAACAGAGACTAGTTTTTTTGGTATTGGCTTTGATATGGGACAACATATATCAAAGATTAAAATGATGAATAAATTTTCAATTCTTGCACATCTTCAAATCAATGAATTTAGAGGAAAAACAAATCTACAATTACTAGTTAAAGAAATTTGTTTTTAAAATCAATTACTTTGAATCTTTATAAATTTTAATTAACTGACTAGTGGATCCATCATGAGTATTAATTTTATCAGAATTAATATCTTTTAAAGTCTTATCAGCAAGCTTTTTCCCTAATTCAACACCCCATTGATCGTAACTATATATATTCCATAAAAAGCCCTGAGTAAAAATCTTATGCTCATAGATAGCTATAAGAGCTCCCAGGTTGTATGGGTTTAATTTTTCAACTAGAATTGAATTACTTGGTCTGTTTCCTTCAAAAACTTTAAATGGAATTAACCTATCAGTTTCTCCTTCATTTTTTAAATCTTGGGTATTTTTGCCAACCATTAAAGCCTCAGTTTGTGCAATAAAATTTGAAATAAGTTTGTCTTGATGATTAGTTTCTTTATGCAAAGAAGTTCTAAAACCTATAAAGTCTGCAGGAATAAGTTTAGTGCCTTGATGAATTAACTGAAAAAAAGCATGTTGTGCATTCGTTCCTGTTGCCCCCCAAATCAAAGTACCTGTTTCATAATTCACGGGATTTCCATTTCGATCAATTGATTTACCGTTACTCTCCATGGAGGCTTGTTGAAGGTATGATGGAAAGCTCTTTAAATATTCAGAATACGGAATTACCACCTCGCTTTCAGATTTATAAAAATTATTATACCAAATGCCTATTAGTGCTAGGATAACAGGAATATTATTTTCGATAGGGGTATTTTTAAAATGTAAATCCATGCTATTCGCTCCCTTAAGCAGGGCTTCATAATTATCATAGCCAACAGATAAAGAGATTGAAAGCCCAACAGCACTCCACAACGAAAACCTTCCCCCAATCCAATTTTCCATCGGAAAAACATTGTTTTTAATTACACCAAATTCAGCAGTTTTATTAAGGTTAGTAGATACAGCAATAAAGTGTTTAGACATCGATTCTTGAGAAGTAGAATTTAAAAACCATTTTTTTATAGTCTCAGCATTTGATATAGTTTCTTGTGTATTAAATGTTTTAGATACTATTATAAAAAGCGTACTCTCAACCGGACATTTTTTTAAGATCTCCCTAACATGATCACCATCAACATTTGAAATGAAGTATGTGTTAATATGATTTTTATAGAATTGAAGTGCATCAGTAACCATAGAAGGTCCAAGGTCTGAACCTCCAATACCAATATTAACTACGTGTGTTATTTTTTTTCCTGAAAACCCCTTCCACTCTCCGGTAATAATTTTAGATGTAAATTCTTTCATTTTGGTTCTAACTGAACGAATATGTTCCATTATATCCTTTCCGTCATGTATAAATGGTTCATTGGAAAAACTTCTTAACGCTGTATGTAAAACAGCTCTTTTTTCAGTTTGATTAATTTTTTCACCATCAAAATAAGCTTTAATAGCCTCGGGGAATCTAGCTTCTAAAGCAAACTCTTTTAAAAGGATTAATCCTTTTTCATTAATTCTATTCTTGGAATAATCTAAAAAAAAATCTTCCCAAGAGCAACTTAACTCTTCAGCTCTATTACTATTTTTTTTAAAGTATTCATCAATTCGAACATCTTTGATAGAGTTAAAATACTTTTCAAGCTTCACCCAAGCTTTTAATTTTGTAGGATTTGTATTAACTAAATTCATGGGTTTAATTTTATTGATTCACTAGAGATTTTAAAAAGTCTGGTTCAAAAGAAACACAGTCTAGATCTGTTTTAATGGGATCCATATGTGAGAGGTATTCTAATTTTAATTTTTTAGATATAGGTTTTGCCTGGGGAAGCTTTTGTTTAAAAGGATCTACTTGCTTTCCTTTTTTCCAAAATCTATAACAAACATGAGGACCCGAAGTATTTCCAGTCATTCCCACCCAGCCTATTATATCACCTTGTTCCACATTTTGTCCTTTTCTAACTTTTATTTTCTTCATATGCAAATATTGAGTAGAGTACGTATTGTTATGTTTAAGCGTAACATAATTACCATTACCTCTTGAATATGATGATTTGATAACTTTTCCTGAGGCCGTTGCCATTATAGGAGTTCCAACACTTGCTGCAAAATCAGTTCCTTTATGGGGTCGAACCCTATTTCCATAATAGGCAATTCTTCTTTTAAGATTATATCTTGAAGAAATTCTACTGAACTTGACTGGAGATTTCAAAAAGGCTCGTCTTAAGTTTTTAGCATTTTCGTCAAAATAATCTACTATTCCTTTTTCGTTATCTGATTCAAATTTAAAAGCATATAAGCCTTTTCCATTGTGTTCAAAATAAGCAGCTTGGATATTTTCAACACCAAGAGAAATGGAATCATCAACAAACCGTTCTGTATAAATAACCTTGAACCTATCACCCTTTTGTAGTCGAAAAAAATCGATAGTCCAAGCATATACGTCAGATAAAAAATATGTTAATTGATCATTAAGACCACTGTCTATCATCGTTTGATAAAGAGAACTTTTAATTATTCCAGAACCTTGAAGAGTAACAAGTTTTATAGGTTTTTTTACTGTTTCACCAAAAACACTATCTCGCAGTTGAATTTTCCAATATTTTGAAACATTTGGTTGGTAAACAATTGCAAGTGGAGTCAACACACTATCTTTCGTATAAAGCAATTTATAGGGCTTTCCGATAACTAGCTTGCGAGTATTTACTTGCCTTTTGGTTTTTTCTAATATTTTATAAACATCAGGATAATCAATACCATTATTTTCCAAAATACTTCCAAACGTATCTCCTCTCTTGATTTTTTTATCTACAACTTTCAGATTATTAAGATCATATCCGAATCCTATGTTAGCAATATATTGATTTTGACTTGAACTTTGAATACTATTAGTTTTATATGTTTCGCATCCCTGAGACAAAACACTAAAAATTAATACAAGAATTAAATTATTGAATTTCAAAAATATTTTTTTTAAAGGTCTTAAAATTGAAAGAGAAACTACAACTGTTAGTCTTAAAGTTATGAAATGTTTCTTAATTGATTTTAATTTTAAAAGGGTGTTTGATGTTTTTAAAATTTTCTAAGTCACACTTAATCGATCCAATAGCAATATCAGCTTGCACCCGAATGGGGATTTTATTTAAATCATTAGAAACCCATAACGTAACACTTTCTTCGGTTTTAAAGACCCTTCCTTTTTGGACAAGAGGTTTAAACTTAAGACATTCAATATTTCCAAATTGAGTCTCAAGAACCTCGACGCCTATATACTTTAGACTAAAATTAGTGGATTCGTCGTCAAAAAAAACATCTGCCTTAAATACTTCGTTTGGCACAAGATCTCTTAAAGGGAGATGATTTCTAAAATAGTAGAGGGATGAAACTATATCTTGTGTGTTGGTCTTAATACTATAAATTGATTGCTTATTGTTTTTTATATCATTAACGTATGCAGTTTTATTTTTTTGATTGAAATTAACTATTTTATTTTTAGTGTAACCTCCTTCATCTATATTTCGAATAAATCTAATGGGTTGATTGTTTTTTCTAAAGAAATAACTTTCGTAGTAATCTTCAACACGAAAGAATAATCGAGCTAACCCTGAAGTCCTACCGTACCCTTTTGCGTGAATAACTGGCCTACCGTTTATGGTGTCATTTCTGAGCGTTAATGACGCATAGCATGCGTTTAAAAAACCGTAATGTAGTCTATACTGGAGCCATTCACCAGTTTTGAAGGCAGAAGTATTGGATATCTCGAATTCTTCTTGAATGATCTGACTATTACTGTTAATGGGAATAATCATAAAACCAAAAAACACTACAGATAATAATAATCTTTTTACAATCAATTTAATAGTTTTAAAAAACATCTAAAAATAATATATATTAAACAGAATGAATATATTCAAATAATTCTTTTGCTTTTTTCACACCAATAGTGTCGTTAAGCTCAGATCTTGAGGCTTCTTTAATATTTTTAAAAGACTTAAAAGTCTTAATAAGAAGTATGCGGGTTTTAGGACCAATTCCCTTGACGTTGTCAAGTGATGAAACCAGAGCATTTTTACTTCTTTTATTTCTATGAAGTTTTATTCCAAACCTATGAGCTTCATTTCTTAATTGTTGAATTATTTTTAAGGTTTCGGATTTTTTATCGAGATACATCGGGATAGGGTCTTCAGGATAGAAAATCTCTTCTAACCTTTTAGCGATTCCAATAACTGCAACCTCCCCCCTTAGGTTCAGTAACTCAAGACTTTTTAATGCAGATGAAAGCTGACCTTTACCACCATCTACGATTATTAACTGCGGTAAGGATACCCCTTCTTTTTTTAGACGCGCATATCTTCTAAAGACTACTTCTTCCATAGAAGCAAAATCATCAGGACCTGAAACAGTTTTAATATTATAATGCCTGTAATCTTTTTTTGAAGGTTTACAGTTTTTAAAAACCACACATGCAGCTACCGGATTTGAACCTTGCAGATTTGAATTATCAAAGCACTCTATATGAATGGGATTTACTTTTAATCTTAAGTCTGATTTCATTTGTGAAATAATTCTAGCAGTATGTCTTTCAGGGTCAATAATTTTAATTTGCTTAAACCTCTCCATTCTGAATGATTTAGCATTTTTCAAAGAGAGATCTAAAAGCTTTTTTTTATCTCCTGCTTTTGGAACTAAACACTTTAAACCTATACCTAAACCTAAATTAAAAGGTAAAATAACTTCCGCCGAACGGGAATTAAATCTTTGGCGTAACTCTATAAATGAAATTCTTAATATTTCATCATCAGACTCATCTAAACTTTTTTTAACCTCAATTGTGTAAGAACTAATTATTGCTCCAAAGGATATTTGCATGAAGTTAACATAGGCAAAACTGTCGTCAGAATATATTGAGAAGACATCAACTTCTGATATGTTTGGATTTACGATTGTTGATTTTACTTGATAATTATATAAGACATCTAGTTTTTCTTTAACTTTTTGAGCTTTTTCAAACTTGGTTAAAACAGAAAAGCCTTCCATTTCGTTTTTAAAACTATCAATTGAAGCTTTAAAATTTCCTTTTATCATTAATTTAATATCTAATAAATTTTTATCAATTTGAGTAGGGCTTATTTTTTTTGTTTCCTTTTTAAGCAAGTGGATTAAATCGTGATTTAAAAATGGATATACTTCCTTGATTAATTTAATTAAAAACTTAACGCTCTTTATGTTTGTGAATGGACCAAAAAACTGACCTTTACTTTTATCAAACCTCCTGGTATAAAATATTTTGGGAACAGGATATTTTTGAATACATATCCAGGGATATGTTTTATCATCTTTTAAAAGAACGTTGTATTTAGGCTTGAATTTTTTAATTAAATTATTTTCTAATAATAATGCATCCATTTCAGTTTCAACGACAATATTTTCAACTTTTGTAATTTGCTTTACAAGAAGCTTTGTCCTAAAATGGGTATGATGTTTATTAAAATATGACCCTACGCGTCTTTTCAAGTTTATAGCCTTACCGATATAAATTATTTGATTTTCAATATTAAAAAATTTATAAATACCAGGACTTTCAGGTAATATTTTTATTTGTAATTCAAGATCACTAAGCTTCATAAGGCTAAAATAATTCTTTTCTTATTTAAAGTTGTTATTTGTAATTCAATAAACACTTAAATTTATCGTATTAAACCGTATGAAAACAAAAAAAATAATAAGAGCCATTTACCAAAAAAAAAGAGATGACCTTTCTTATGAAGAAATATATGACTTGAGTATTTCGATATCCAATAAATGTTTAGATCTTCCAATCTGGAACTTGGAAAACTTTCATATTTTTCTTAGTATCCAAACTAAAAAGGAAGTAGACACATCTCCTTTACTCTCAATAATAATGGGTAAGGATAGACAAGTTATAATCCCTCGAATTATTGAGTTTAAAAACCTAGAGCATATTTTATTGACCGATCAAACTATTTTAAAAAAAAACTCTCATGATATTCCTGAGCCCCAAAATGGGATTAGTATTTCGCCAAGAATAATTGATGTAGTTTTTGTTCCGCTTTATATTTTTGATATTGAGGGAAATAGGATTGGTTACGGGGGAGGTTATTACGATAGATTTTTAAAAAAATGTAAAAAGGAGAGTGTTAAAGTTGGCCTTTCTTTGTTTGAGCCAGTAAAACTGATAGAAGATATTTCAAAATTTGATATAAAACTGGATTATGCTGTCACCCCAAAATCTATTTTTCGGTTTCGTTAAAAATAGTTTTATTAAAAAAGAGTAAAATAACCACCCCAATCGAAATAGAAGAGTCAGCGATATTGAATATGTACTCAAAAAACAAGTAATCTTCTCCGCCAATAAATGGCATCCACATTGGCCACGTCCACTCTGCTAAGGGAAACTGTATCATGTCCACCACATTACCAAAAAATATTGGAGAGTAACCATGATCAGGGAGAAAAGACGCAATTTGACCATAACTATCACTAAAAATTAAACCATAGAATACAGAGTCAATAATATTTCCTAAAGCACCAGCAAAAACTAAACACAATGACCACCTTAAGTAAACAGAGCTTTTAATTTTATATAGACTTTGAAGCCAATATCCAATCCCGACTATTGCAATTAATCTAAAAAAAGTTAGTAGTATTTTGGAAGTACTTTCTGTTAAAAAAGGGAAAATATCATTTAATTTGGCTCCCATGGCCATTCCTTTATTTTCAACAAAAAGAATTTTAAAAAATCCCCAATCAAGAATAGCCTCGTTACTGTAGATTGTAATGGGGTAATTGAGTTTGATATAAAATTTTGAAAATTGATCTAATATTAGAATTATTACAACTATTATAATTGCGTGCAAAACAGTGTTATTCTGAATATAATTTTTCTTCATTTCAACTCCAAAAGTATAAATTTAAAATATAACACAATTGATTAAACTAGAAACCGCTATTATTTCAAAGACAATATCAGATTTCGGATTATTACAATTTGACCCACTCTCTAAATTTGATAAAATTTTAACTTTCGGATTCTTAAAAACTATATCAGCAGAAATTGTTTTAAGTAAACCAGGGCTGTTCCAATTAACGAGAAATATTTGACCGCTGTTTTGAGAAATAGTTAATTTTTCAAAATCCCCATAAATTATTGTATTAGCATTTTTAATTAGTATTTCAAGAATTTTATTTTCTGGAATAGAAATATTTAGACTGGTGGAATGAATCTTATGAACACCTAGTTTGTCATTAAAACTAACTGAGTTGGGAATTAAGATTTCATTAAAATTAAGTTTTTTACTATTTATTTTTGATGATAAAAGTGTTGAACTCTTGTATTCTCCTCTACTAGTATATTCAAGTTTAATATTATCAGAGTTACTTTTAGATACACTTAGGGAGCTTGCATACGGGAGTACTAATTCGATATAAGAAATATTTTTGGAATCGAATTCTTCATTAAAAGTATTTTGGCCAAATAAAATAAATGGAAAAAGTGAAAGAAATAAAGATTTTATTTTTGCATATTTTTAGCTTCAATACTCAGAGTTGCGTGCGGAACAAGAGATAGACGTTTTTTATTAATTAGTTTTCCAGTAACACGACAAATACCATAAGTCTTGTTATTTATTCTCATCAAAGCATTTTTTAAATCACGCACAAATTTTTCCTGTCTCAAGGCAAGTTGAGCGTTTGCCTCTTTTGACATGGTTTCAGAACCTTCTTCAAAAGCTTTAAAAGTTGGAGAGGTGTCTTCTGTGCCATTATCTCCATCATTCATGTAAGCACTTTTGAGCAAGCCAAGGTCAGCATTTGCCTTTACTATTTTTTCTTCAATTATTTTTTGAAATTTATCTAAATCTTTATCACTATATCTATTTGTTGTTTCCATCTAATTTATTTTTTTTATTGAAAGAGAAATATTGATTTTATCAAACTCTAATTTTATACCATCTTTAATTTTCTCAACTATAGAGATTGATTTTGCAAGAGTTTCATCTTTAATATATTTATTGAAAGAATTAATAGATTTATTTAAAACAGAATCTTCCGAAATAAATATTTCAATCATATCGGTTACTTCTAACCCTAAATCTTTTCGATAATTTTGAATTCTATTCACAAATTCTCTTGCAACTCCTTCATCAATTAATTGCTCATCAAGAGAGACATCTAGCGCCACTGAGATTCCGTTTGAATGAGCCACTAACCAGCCTTCAATATCTTTAGAGTTAATTTCCACGTCATTACGAACTAATTTAATCTTTTTTTCATTAACCATAAGATGAATTTCTTTATTTTGCTCTAATTCTAATATTTCTTTAGAACTCATTTGAGAGATTTTCTCAGAAATAAATTTTAAACTTTTACCAAAACGAGGACCTAGCACTTTAAAGTTAGGCTTAATTTCTTTAACTAATATCCCACTGCTATCATCGAGGATTTCAACTTCTTTTATGTTAATTTCTGATTTTAATTGGTTTTTAATTGATAAAATATCTTCACGATCTTTATCAGAGTTAACAGGAATCATAATTCTTTTAAGTGGTTGTCGAACTTTTATTTGTTCTTTTTTTCTTAAGGATAAAGCAAGGGACGTAATTGTTCTAGCTTTATTGATTCTGTTTTGAAGAGAAATATTTATTACTCTTTTTTTAGCAAAAGGAAAGTCAGATAAATGAACAGAAATTGGATCTGATTCATTTTTTAAGTTTATTAAATCACGATAAAGATGGTCCATGTAAAATGGAGCAATTGGCGCAGATATTTTTGAAACCGTAACTAGACACTCATAAAGTGTTTGGTAAGCAATAACTTTATCCTTACCAAATGTGCCTTTCCAAAACCTTCTTCTACTAAGTCGCACATACCAGTTGCTTAATTTTTCTTGAACAAAATCAGAAATAGATCTGCAGGCTTTTGTGGGTTCATATTTCACATAACTATCCTCAACCTCTATAATTAGACTATTTAGTTCAGATAAAATCCAATTATCTAGCTCATCCCTTTCAGAGTTTTGAATTTTTATGCTATCAGGAATAAAGCCATCAATGTTCGCATATAAACTAAAAAAAGAATAAATATTATGAAGTGTTCCAAAAAATTTACGTTGAACCTCTACTATTCCGTCTATATTAAATTTTAAGTTGTCCCAAGGATTTGCATTTGATATCATATACCATCTGGTTGCATCTGGCCCATAATTTTTAAGAGTTTCAAATGGATCAATGCTATTTCCAAGCCTTTTCGACATTTTTTGACCTTCTTTATCCAAAACCAAACCGTTTGAAATCACATTTTTGTAGGCAACCTTGTTAAATATAAGCGAGCTAATTGCATGCAAAGTGTAAAACCATCCCCTTGTTTGGTCGACACCTTCAGCTATGAAATCAGCTGGGAAAGCAATTGAATCGTCGATTTTATTTTTATTTTCAAAAGGATAATGCCACTGAGCATATGGCATTGATCCAGAGTCAAACCAAACATCAATTAAATCATTTTCACGAAATAATTGAATTTTCCCATTTTCTGAAGTTAAAATAACTGTATCAACAATATTTTTATGAAGATCTACTTTTTTATAGTTTTCTTCTGACATATCCCCCTTAATAAATTCTTTAAAAGGGTTATTTTTCATCACTCCAAATGATATGGACTTATTAATTTCATCTGCAAGCTCATCAATAGAGCCGATTACTTTAATAACTGACTTGTCTTCAGAGCACCATATGGGTAACGGGATTCCCCAAAAACGAGATCGTGAAAGATTCCAATCATTAGCACTTGAGAGCCAATTTCCAAAACGACCTTCCCCAGTTGACTTAGGCTTCCAGTTAATTGTTTTATTTAGCTTCACCATTTGATCTCTGGCGTTATCAATTTTTATAAACCATGAATCAAGTGGATAATATAATATAGGCTTATCTGTTCTCCAACAATTTGGATATGAATGCTTGTATTTTTCAACTTTAAAAGCACGGTTTTCTTTTTTAAGATGTATGGCTATTTCAACATCTACAGAATATTCTGGAGTATTTTTTTCAGAATAATACTCGTTTTTAACGTATTTTCCTGAAAGTGAACCAAGATCTTTTCTAAACTTACCCTCTAAATCAACCAAAGGAACAGGGTTGTTGTTTTCATCAAGCACAAGCAGCGCAGGCACCTCAGGCATAGCTTCTTTTGCAACTTTAGCATCATCTGCACCAAATGTTGGAGCTGTATGAACAATACCAGTTCCCTCATCTGTAGTAACAAAATCACCCTTAATAACTCTAAAAGCATTTTCAGGATTGCTCAAAGGAAGAGGCGAAGAACTCCAAAGCTTTTCGTACTTTATTCCAACTAAATCATCACCTTTAAAAAAATCTTCTATCCAAAAAGGAATATTTTTGTCTTTGGGCTTGTAATTATTAAGCAAAGCAACATCATCAACAGCAAAAAAGTTATTACCAAATTGTTTTTCTAGAAGAAGTTTTGCTATTAAAACAGTAATTGGTAAAAAAGTATATTGATTAAAGGTCTTAACTGTTATATATTCTATTTTTGAGCCAACTGTCAATGCGGTATTAGAAGGGAGTGTCCAGGGCGTTGTTGTCCAAGCTAATATATAAAGAGCTTCATTTTTTTTAAAAGACTTTGGAAGGCTTGATGGAATAGCCTTAAACATTGCAGTAATAGTTGTATCTGTAACATCTTGATATGTTCCTGGTTGATTTAATTCATGGGAACTAATGCCTGTTCCTGCTTTAGGAGAATACGGTTGAATACTGTAACCTTTATATAATAGTCCTTTTGTGTTTATTTGCTTTATTAACCACCATACACTTTCCATATATTTAGAGTCGAAAGTCACGTAAGGATTATCCATATCGACCCAGTACCCCATTTTTTCAGTAAGCTCATTCCACAAACTAGTATATCGCATTACAGCTTTTTTACAAGCTTTGTTATAATCCTCAACACTAATTGTCTTTCCTATTGAGTCTTTAGTAATTCCCAGCTCTTTTTCAACTCCTAATTCAACAGGAAGTCCATGTGTATCCCATCCAGCTTTTCTTTCAACTAAAAAACCTTTTTGAGTTTTGAATCGACAAAAAATATCTTTGATTGTTCTTCCCATCACATGATGGATGCCAGGGACACCATTTGCCGATGGAGGACCCTCAAAGAAAATATAAGGTTTATTTTTTTTCCTTTGCAATACACTTTTTTCAAAGACAGATTCTTCTTTCCAAAAATTTAAAATTTTTTCAGAAATTAAGGGGAGGTCTAATTTTTCGTATTCTTTAAATGCCATTAAAATTCTGTTTTGCAGAAGTAGCGAAAGTAATCAATTTATAAATTATAAAAAACTAACTTAAAAATCTAAACTAGCTCCAATCTGTATACTTCTTCCTGGCTGAGAAATACCCGAAGCAAAGGTTCTGTAGTGTGTGTCTAAAATATTATTTAAGCCACATTTAAATACAATTGTATTATTGTACTTGTAATTTGCAGATATTGAAAGGGTTTCCCATGAAGGTGTTCCTGCGTATTTTTCAGGACCAATCAAAGGGGTTTCATCTAATCCATCTTCACCTCCATAACTGTAATCGTTGGGATTTTTGGCGTTGCTGAAATTCCAATTTAGTTGAGCATCAATTTTAGACCCAGAATAATACAAGCTATAAGTCCCAAAAAGGGGAGGGATTGAAGGCATAGGTCCGTTTTTAAAGCTTTTGTCTCCCCGAGTTAACGTAATAGATGCTCTTGAGTATAGTCGATCATTAAACCGAATTTTTCCTTCGAACGATCCCCCATAAATATATCTATTGCCAAGGTTTTTGTTTGCAAGGATAGGAAGCTCTTCATCATCATAAATTATTGTATTTGGATCGGTAGTACTTTCATCAGAGTAAATTGCATAATCAGAACGAACAATATGTCTAGATATTAATGCGCCAAACCCTCTAACTGAAAATTGATTGAAACCATTTTCTGATTCATAAGATATGCCTAAATCTAAATTATAGGCATATTCGGGCTTAAGAAATGGATTAGGAACAATTAATGAACCTCCGCTTTCTCGAATTTTTCCAATATCATCAATATTTGGATTTCTAAATCCACTTGAAAGTAAAATATTTAGCTGCAACTTTTTTACAGGATTATAAATTAATGCAAATGTATTTGTAAGAGCCCAATTGTTAATTGAAACATCTGATAATAAAGTATTAATAAGAGCCTCTTCACTCCAAGAACCACCCAGATTTGTGTACGTAAGTCTAGAACCTAAATTGATTGACAATAAATCATTTACTCCCCAAATAAAATTAATATATGATGCAGCGCTGTCATAATAACTGCCGTTACTAGGATATCTAGTAGGAGTTTTAATAGGCTCACCAATTGAGATTATTTCATTGCTTGAAACGTTTAATTTTTTTGTGAATGCACTTGAAGACACTAAATTATTTATAACCTCTAAACCGTACGATGCGTTAAGTCTATCTGAGATATTTGCGCTAAAATCGGCGTTGAAACTCAAAACGGAAACCTTTTCAAATTGATAGCTTCTACTAAATGAGTTAAACTTTCTGTCTATTCTAGACTCTTCAATATTTTGATAAGCAAATGTTAGAACTCCCTTTCTTAAAAATTTACTAGAATTGAAAAATTCAAATTTAGGGGAAAATAAAAATCTTTTTTGAGGCCCATAATACCACTCAGCATATTTTAAACTTCCGTTTTTTATTTCACTTAATTTGTCATACCGATTAATATTTGAAGATTTAGAAAATTGAATGTTTAATGATAAATATCTTTTAGAATCTAATTTGTATCGAAATTTTTGAAATAAATCATACTGACTGTAACCAGTATTCCTTTGAATCAATGGATTGGAATTTATTGTAGGTGTTGATTTGAAAAACGAATTAGTATTTTCAGAATAAAAACTAGTAATACCCCAATCTGAGAACCCATGTGAGACATTTCTTCCCATTTTAATATCTCCATAGTTTGAAAAACTAACACTAGATATAGCCCCCCATTTTTCAAAACTCCAATTGGAAGTAATATTGTTCACACTTGATAAATTAGCAGAATTAAAATCAGAGTGAAATTTGTTACTATTTTTAATATCACTATTAATGTCTGGATTTTTTGTGTAATAATGAATAACTCCGCCTAAAGCATCGGATCCATAACCAACAGAGGATGGTCCAAAAATTATTTCAACTCTCTCAAGATTATGGGGGGCAATTGTGATTGCATTTTGTAAATGTCCTGATCGATATATTGCATTATTCATTCTAACACCATCAACTACCAATAAAACTCTGTTAGCCTCAAAACCTCTTATAACTGGACTTCCCCCTCCACCTTGTGATTTTTGAATTCTTATACCTGGGCTTAGCTCTAATATATCAGCACTAGTTTGAATTATACTTTTCTGAATTTGTTTAGAATCAATAATATTTACTTTTTCAGCAATTTTGTTTTTTTTAGTTGAAGACCTTGCCACAGAAAGAATAACTCCATCAAGGTTTTGCACCTTCGACTCCAATTGAATAGTAAATGACTCGTTAAAACCTGATAGTTTCTGAGTTAGAGTATGGTAGCCAATAATTTGAAAAACTACAGGCTCATTTAAATTAAAATCATCTAAAAATGCTTTTCCTTTGGAGTCTGTTATTATGCTTTTAGTTTTATCCACAGAAAAGACAGCTACATCTTCTAATGATTCTCCAGAATTCGAATCTATAACGTGAACAGTTTGTGCTTTAAGAAATGACACAAAAGAAAACAATACTATAATTAATTTTTTTTCATTTAAAGATCTCATGAAGAACAGATAATGATTTAGGCGGCTTAAAACGCTGTAAATGTAAACTATAATAGCGAATGATTTCATACAACAAACTGTTTCGAATGGCACTATTTAACTTTAATAATTTAATTTCTTCAAAATTCATGCCTAAAATTTCCTTAAAACTATTTAGTGTTTTCCCAGAGAGTGTATTTTTCGAATTATTAGAACTAGTGAAGCATCCACTAGACATATCAAAATAGGGGTTATTAATATTAGATACGTTTGGATAAAAACCTATATACCTTGTAAGTTCAATTAAAAATTTAACATGAAAGTTGGCATTTGAATTACTATTATCCAGCCAAAGAGTGGTTGTTTCAAGAAAATCATATAGATTTTCATTTTTATCGCCTTCTTCCTGAAGTACACTTTTTAAAACCTCAGAAAGAAAAAGTGTTATGGTTGTTTTTGAAATAGAATTATGAATAGAATTTAAGGGTTTATCAATACTTGCCTCTTTTATGTAGTTTAGTTTTTCTTTTTTATGACTGGATATAATATTAATTAAATTAAAAGGTTGAAAAAGACCTTTTTTTATACCGGTTTTTCTGGATTTTAAAATACCATTTAATATGTAACTTTTTAACCCGTCTGTTTTGGTATAGCAATTTGTAATTAGGCTAGAATCTCCATATTTTAGAGACCAGACAACTATAGCAGGAGTTTTGATCAAAATAAAAAAATTAAACTACACCCTGAGCAAGCATAGCATCAGCTACTTTGACAAATCCTGCAATATTAGCTCCTTTGACATAGTTAATTTTATTTTTTTCAGCGCCATATTCAAGACATGAACTATGTATGTCTTCCATGATGTTTTTTAGCCTAGAATCCACCTCTTCTCTTGACCAATTATAACGTAAAGAGTTTTGAGCCATTTCTAATCCAGAAACAGCAACACCTCCAGCATTTGATGCTTTTCCAGGAGCAAATAAAATATTATTTTCTTCTAAAAAGTGAATTGCTTCAGGCGTAGTTGGCATATTAGCTCCCTCACAAATACAAATACAATTATTCTCTTTTAATAATTTAGCATCATTTAAATCTAGTTCATTTTGAGTTGCGCATGGTAGGGCAATCGCACATTTTACTCCCCAAGGTTTTTGTTTTGGATAAAACTTTGCTTTTGGATACCTAACTAGATATTCACTTATTCTTTGTCGTTTCGTATTTTTTATAAACATAACATGATCTAGTTTTTCTGAGTCAAGACCATCTTCATCGAAAATATATCCAGAAGAATCAGAAAGAGTATGAACTTTTGCTCCTAATTGAATACATTTTTCTGCGGCAAATTGAGCAACATTCCCTGATCCTGAAATAACAACCGACTTTCCCTCAATAGAATCGTTAATGTTGTTCAGCATTTGATTGGTAAAGTATACTACTCCATAACCAGTGGCTTCAGGACGAATTAATGACCCACCCCAAGAAACTCCTTTCCCTGTAAGAACACCTGAAAATTCATTTCTTAATCTTTTATATTGTCCAAATAAGTAACCTATTTCACGGCCACCAACACCTATATCTCCTGCCGGAACATCGTTGTTAGGGCCAATATGCCTAAATAATTCCGACATGAAACTTTGACAAAACCTCATTACTTCCGTATCTGATTTTCCTTTGGGATTAAAATCAGCACCTCCTTTACCTCCTCCCATCGGCAAAGTAGTAAGACTGTTTTTAAAAATTTGTTCAAAGGCTAAGAACTTAAGAATACTTAGATTTACGCTAGGGTGAAATCTTAAACCACCTTTATATGGGCCTATAGCCGAATTCATCTGAACTCTATACCCCCTGTTAACTTGAATTTGTTCTTTATCATCAATCCAAGCTACTCTAAAAGAGACTACTCTCTCGGGCTCAACCATCCTTAGCAGAACGTTTTGCCCGTAATAAATATCTTTTGTAATGATATAAGGAATAACAGTTTCTGCAACTTCTGTAACCGCTTGCATAAACTCAGGTTCATTTTGATTCCTTTCGTTTACCTCATTTAAAAATTGTTGAATAATTTTTTCCATTATTTTTTAATTGAAAAATAAATTTATGGTTTTATATGCAGATCAAATATATTTTTCAATTTTATTTAAAAAGGATTGGGATAATATCTTCAATTTTATCAATGAATTTTATCCCAATATTAACATTACTCGTGTCTACTTTGTTAAATTTCGAAATTACTATAAATTTAAATCCTAATTTTTCCGCCTCTTTAATACGAAGATTTATTTTTGGCACAGGTCTTGATTCACCTGAAAGTCCGATTTCTGACGCAAAACAGAAATCCTTTTTGATATATATCTCAAAATAACTGGAAAGTATAGAGGCGACAACAGCTAGATCCAATGCAGGGTCATCAACTGAAATCCCACCTGTAAAATTGATAAAAACATCTTTTGTTCCCAGAGTAAAGCCCGCCCTTTTTTCTAAAACAGCCAATAACATATTCAGTCTTTTTGCATTAAAGCCGGTGCTAGTTCTTTGAGGAGTACCGTAGACTGCAGAGCTCACTAGCGCCTGAATTTCGATTAAAAGAGGTCTAACTCCCTCAATAGTAACCCCAATTGCCTGCCCACTAAGACCTGTGTCATCTGGATTAACTAAAATTTGACTTGGATTCGGAACAGGTAGTATTCCCTTTGAAACCATTTCATAAACTCCAATTTCATCAGTTGCTCCAAATCTGTTTTTTTGGGCTCGTAAAATTCTGTAGACATGATTTCTGTCTCCCTCAAAACTTAAAACAACATCAACCATATGTTCTAATATTTTAGGTCCAGCAATCTGCCCATCTTTGGTTATGTGACCAACTAAAATGACCGGAGTATTAGTTTCTTTTGCAAACTGAATCAATTCAGTCGTGGTTTGTTTTATTTGAGAAATACTTCCAGCAGCACTATCTATAACTTCACTTTGTAAAGTTTGGATAGAATCAATTATCAAAAGTTCGGGGTTTATATTACTGATTTCATTAAAAATATTTTTAATAGATGTTTCGCTTAAAATATAGCTTTTATCGTTTGAAAGATTCATTCTGGTGGCTCTAAGCTTAATTTGTTTTTGACTCTCCTCACCAGACACATAAAGAGTTTTGAGATTGAGACTTATTGCTATTTGCAAAAGAAGTGTTGACTTCCCAATACCAGGCTCACCCCCTAGTAAAATTAAAGAGCCAGGAACAATTCCACCACCTAACACCCGATTAAGTTCGTTGTCAGAAGTTAAAATCCTTGCTTCATTTTCAACAGTTATTTGTTTTAGCTGAATAGACCTATTGTTAATTCTATGTTTAGATTTAATATCCCAAGTTGTTTCTTTTTTCTTTATAATTGATTCCTCCTGGAGGGAATTCCATTCTTTACAAGAATTACACTGTCCCTGCCATTTTGAATGTTGAGATCCACAATTTTTACAAAAAAAAGAAGTTTTCATAATTAATAATTTTCAGATAGTACTTTTTCGATTTACATATGGGAGTGCAATAAATGCAAAAGCTCCAGAAATAATAATTAAAATAGTTTGGGAACTCCACATAATCCATCCAAACGCAAGTCCAACCTCTTTATTAATTCCAAAAACACCTAAAACAAGTGCCACGCTAAGAGGAAAAACACCAATACCCCCATTTGTTGTTGCGATAGATAATCCTCCAGCCACAAAAACTGGAATTATCATCTGTATTGTTAATCCAAAAGTTCCTGGAATCGACCACTTAATTACATAGAACATTAAAATATACATAGCCCAAATAAAAACTGTGTGAAACATAAAAGGAATTTTCTTTTCCATAGATGTTATTGAACTAATACCTTCCCAAAATCCGAAAAAAACTTTTTTTATTTTATTCATAAATAAACTTTTAGAGTTTTTGATCGCATAAAGTAAAAAAACTAAAAAAGTGAAGACTATGCCCCCAAATATAAAAAGTTGGTAAAATTTAATATTCTTACCCTCGATAAATGTCCAAATTGTTTCAAATTGTAAAGTAAGAGCAATGAGTATAATTAAAAACAGCATTATTACATCAACAATTCTTTCAATTACAACAGAACCAAATGCTTTCTCAAATGGAATGTTTTCGTATGTTGATATAAAACTTGCTCTAATCACCTCTCCTGATCTTGGGATCCCCATGTTTGCGAGATAAGCTATAAAAACACAAAATATAGAATTAATTAATTTTGGTTTATACCCCATTGGGGCAAGTAAAAACCTCCATCTATAAGCTCTTGATAAATGACTTAGTAATGCAAAAAATAGACCCAATAAAACGTATTTTAAATCAGCATTTTTAATCGCTAATAGTATCATTTTTCTATCCTCAAAAGTTGTTATTTTTATTGATAAATAAATAAAAAAAACACCAAATAATAAAGGAATTATAAGTTTTAAAAATGATTTAAATTTCATAAAGTGCTAAGTTATCTATTAGTCGTGTTTTTCCAATTTTTGCAGCGACAAATGCTCTAACTTTTTTCTTTGACTTTTTAGTAGCCCTTGATAAATCAACTTCAAATCGAATATCAAAATAATCTAATTTAAAATTACGATTAACAGAAAATGATTTTTTTATTTTCTCAGATATTGTTTTTGGATTTTCAATACCCCAGAGGGATCGAGCAACCAATAGTTGTTGATGTATAAAACTCGCTTTTTCTCTTTCAGAATTTGTTAAAAAGCTATTTCTTGAACTTAAAGCTAGGCCATCTTTATTTCTAAAAGTAGAACAACCAATAATATTTGAAGAAATTTTTTTCTGGGCCACTAATAATCTAATTATTTGAAGTTGTTGAAAATCTTTTTCTCCAAAATAAGCATTTTCAGGCATAAAAATATTTAATAATTTTTCAACAATAGTAGCTACTCCTTGAAAATGATTTTTTCGTATTTCTCCTTCCATAACCCCTTCTATTGCTCCAAAATTATATGAAAGTGACTTAATTTCTTTAGAATATAAATCATCAGTATCTGGGGTGTAAATCAGAATTTTTTTTGATATACTCTCGATTATTTTAACATCTGCCTCAAGAGTTTCAGGGTATTTTTTTAAATCATCGAAGTTTTCAAATTGAGTTGGATTTATAAAAATGGATACAATTACCTGTTGATTTTCACAAATAGCTTTTTTGATTAAGGAAACATGGCCCTCGTGTAAAGCACCCATTGTAGGTACAAGCCCAGTAGTAGAACTAGGATTTATAAAAGTATTCAATATTGAATATTGACAAAAAATATTCATTTTGGGAAAAATTTAACGTTGCAAAGTAGTAATATTTTAAATCATTCATTAGAATTTTTGTAATTTTGCAAGACTTATAAATTAACGGACTATACTTAACTTTATGAAAGACAAGCGCGTACTTATTATTTCTCCAGAAGTAGTTCCGTATCTCCCTCAGACAGAGCTAGCTATAAATTCCTTTAAAATACCGAAAAGCATAAATGATAAAGGAGGACAAATAAGAATTTTCACACCGCGGTATGGCCTTATAAATGAGAGACGCCATCAGCTTCATGAAGTCATAAGGCTCTCAGGAATGAATTTGGTGATAAATGACATGGACACCCCCCTTATTATTAAAGTGGCTTCTATTCCAAAAGAAAGGATGCAGGTCTATTTTATTGACAATGAAGATTACTTTAAAAGAAGAGCAGTGTTAAGAGATGCAAAAGGAAAATTATTTTCAGATAACGACGAAAGAATGATCTTCTTTACAAAGGGTGTTATCGAGACAGTAAAAAAGTTAAATTGGTCACCTGACATTATTCACCTTCAAGGATGGTTTACATCTCTATTCCCATTGTACCTCAAAACATATTTCAAGGATGATCCGATTTTTTCAGAAAGCAAGATAGTGAGCTCGATTTATCCAAAAGATTTTGAAGGAGTTATCTCAAAGAAGTTCAAACAAAAAGTTGAATTTGATGGAATTCCGACAGAAAAAATCACGGAACTTTCAAAATCCACCTATTCGAACTTAACAAAACTATGCATAGCCGATTCGGATGGCTTTGTTTTGCACGGTGACTCAATTGAATCTGAAGTAATTGACGATATTAAAAAGAGTAAAAAACCATATTTAACTCAGATAAGCGGGGAAGAAGAAAAGTCTTATGTAGATTTTTACACCGAAAACTTTAGCTAATTTTTAGAAAATGCGTCCAAATTTTTTTCAATTTCTTATATTTTTGTTTTCATGTATTTTCATGTCTTGTAATCCAGAATATCATAACATAGGAACCAACCTATTAATTGACCAAGCATTTGAGACAGATGTATACAGGGCAAAAGTATTTTCATATCAGAAAAAGTTAAAAAAAATACAAACAGACGGTCTGCCCTTAGGCCAGTTAGGAAAAATAAATCATTCTTTTTATGGGGAGTCAAAGGCTAGTATAACATCTCAATTGATTATAAGTAATAATCCAATCTTTGGGATTTATAGTCAAGACACTGAAAGCTCTGAAACAGCAGATACAACTATTATTCCTGAAAATGAAACCGTCACATCTGTTTATTTAGAGATCCCATTTTATAGTAATCAAAATGACAAAGATAATGATGGCTTGATTGATAAATTGGATTCAGACCCTCTGGATCCAGCAAGTGATACAGACGGTGATGGCTTGACTGATTTTTCAGAAAACGCTGTAGGAACAAATCCTTTAAGCAGCGATAGTGATAATGACGGAATTTTAGATAATGAAGACACGGACAGTTCCAGTTATGAAGCAGAAAACAGATTATATGACATTGACTCAGTTTATGGAAACCCAGAAGCAAGGTTTACAATGAAAGTTCATGAATTAACATATTATCTCTCGTCTTTAGATCCAGAAAACAACTTTGAGTCGGCACAACAGTTTTTTTCAGATACGAATTATTATGATCAGGGGTTTTATTCAACAGAATTATTTAATCAGGAAATTGGCCTTAATTTCGAAGAATTAAGATTTAATTATACAGAAGACGACCCTTTGACAGAGGAGGTTGAAGACTCAACTTCTGTCCAGTATCGCTCTTCGCCAAGAATCAGACTAGAATTAGAGCCTTCTTTTTTTCAAAAAAATATTATTAATGCTGAAGGATCTAGTAGACTTCAAAATTTAGATAACTTCCAAAATCACATCAAGGGATTAATAATTAGTGCAGAAAACTTTACCGACGATTTGTATCTACTTTTAAATTTCAATGCTGCAGGGATTAAAATTAATTACGATTATGATTATTATGAAGGTTATGGCACTTTAGACGTTGCTGACGACGAAATAGTGAAAAAATCATCCAGCTATGATTTGGCTCTGGGTGGAATTGTAATTAATTCACTTGAAAAATCTGGATTTGATCCAAGCATTTCAAACTCTATAAATATAGGGAATACAGGGGTTCCTCAAAATGATTTAATTATTCAAGGAGGTCAGTTTTATTCTAAAATTGATTTATTTGACTCAACTAGTTTGAATGATAACGACGAGCTCCTTCAATTAAGGAACAAAAATTGGCTAATCAATGAAGCTAGCCTTGTTTTTTACGTTGACCCAAATCAACCACTACAAAATGCCAATAATGTTTATCCTGAAAGGTTATATCTGTATAATTTGGAGTCAGGACTTCCGATTAACGATTTCCTTATCGATAACACCATAAACACCCTATCTACTAATGCCGGAAAAAAAGTTTTTGGTGGGCTATTAGAATATGATTCTGATGACAAACCATGGCGATACAAGTTTAGAATTACAGATCACCTCAATAAAATAATTAGAAAAGATTCCGTAAACTCATCATTAGCGCTTATTTCTGGAGCTAATATTTCTGCATTATCGATCAAGAAGGCCCTCAATTCTAGTGATGAGCCAATTAAGCTTCCTGCGACGGGAATTTTAAATCCTTTTGGGGTTAAACTAGTCGGATCACACCCCGAAGAGCCCTTAAAAGATAAAAAGATTGAATTAGAAATATACTATACCAAGTATTAGCTTAAAGCATCATAAGTAGATTGTAGATAATCA
>NZ_CEZOWA010000020.1:0-36171 GCF_983056325.1 Candidatus Marivariicella sp.
AAACGTAATTATTTCCCGATACAGAAATTTTGAAAGACATTTCCTAAAATATCGTCTGTATTTATTTCACCTGTTATTTCTCCAAGTGACTGAATTGCTGAATTTAAATCTACTGACAGTAAATCTCCAGAAATATTATTTTTCATTCCTTTTTTTACAAGAATTATATCTCTTAATGCACTTTGAATGGATGAATGGTGTCGAACATTCGTTATAATTGTTTGACTATCATTACCCATCTCATTTACTGTTTTCACTAATTTATCCTTTAACTTATTTATTGATTTCTTATTGTGAGTTATTATCGATAGAGGAGGAGCTAAGTCAGAAAATTTATTTTTAATTAATGCTTCTGTTTTATCATTACCAGTATCAATATCCATCTTATTTTGAATTAAAATTGTTTTGTTATTTAACGATATTATAGATTTTAGTTGGTTTAAAATCCCTTTTGAGTCTGTGTCTGTAATATCATATAAAAACAATAAAATCTTTGCTTTTTTTGCATTTTCCATTGCCCGTTTAACCCCGATAGATTCAATTTTATCAGTAGTTTCTCTCAAACCAGCTGTGTCAATAAATCTAAACTGAAGCCCGTCGATAATTAATGTGTCTTCAATGCTATCACGAGTAGTTCCTTCAATATCTGATACTATTGCTTTTTCTTCATTAAGAAGTGCATTTAATAGTGAAGATTTTCCTGAATTAGGTTTACCAAGTATGGCTACAGGAACTCCATTTTTTATAACACTTCCATAAGCAAAAGATTCTGATAATACCTTTAACTGTGTTTCTAAACTATCTAAAAGCTTCAAAAAATCTTTTCTATTTGCAAATTCAACATCTTCCTCTGAAAAATCTAATTCTAATGTAATCATTGAGGCAAAATGAATTAATTGACCCCTTAAATCACTTATATTTTTTGAGTAGCCCCCACGAATCTGATTAATAGCTAGTTCATGTGCTGCTTTAGATTCTGAAGATATGAGATCAGCAACAGCTTCCGCTTGAGTTAAATCCATTTTTCGATTTAAAAATGCTCTTAATGTAAATTCACCTGCTTTAGCGGGAATAGCTCCCTTTTTAACTATTAAATGAAGAATCTCTTGAAGT
The DNA here is from genome assembly GCF_983056325.1 of Candidatus Marivariicella sp. Lineage (NCBI taxonomy): Bacteria > Pseudomonadati > Bacteroidota > Flavobacteriia > Flavobacteriales > Flavobacteriaceae > Candidatus Marivariicella > Candidatus Marivariicella sp. Next base: position 1,114 of record NZ_CEZOWA010000020.1, read on the forward strand.
ATATAGACTGATCCATGACAGGAAATCTCGATAACATCTTCTCCAGTGTATGAATTTGGACCTTTAAAGATCGTCAGTAGTACTTTGTCAATAATTCGTTCATCATCTATTATCCAACCTAAAAAAGTTTTGTGAGAGGCTTGGTTTACTATATTTATATCTCTATGAGATTTAAAACATTTTGATGCAATCTGAATTGATTCTACACCAGAAACTCTAATAACTCCAATAGCGCCAGTTCCAGAGGGTGAGGCTAAAGCAACAATTGTATTTTCAGATATCATAATGTAAAAGTAAAATATTTAAAGACTTGAACTAGCTATTTAATTATTCTATAGCCTTGGTATAGGTTGCTCGTTTTTTATGAAGGCGATGATCGTAATTTTTCCATAAAGTTTGAATCGGAGTATTCTCTTCTAGTTCAGGGTTAGTCTCAACCACCTTAATATTATATTTATTAAAAGTTTTTTGAAGTTCATTCATTACAATAGCTGTAACACCTTTGTTTTGAAAATCTGGTCTAACACCAATGAGGTATAAAGACACTTTTTTTATAAATTTTTGTGCCCATAGAATCCTAAGAAATCCGAAAGGGAATAGTTTTCCGTTTATTTTTTTTAAAGCTTTTGAAAAAGAAGGCATGGTTATTAAAAAAGCTATCAGATTATCGTCTTTATCAACAACACACTTTATAAAATCAGGATGAATATATTTAAAATACTTTTCTTTATAAGACTTAATTTGATATGGTTGTATTGGAACAAAAGTTTGAAGTTTGTCATAGGTTTTACTTAATAAATCAAACATTTGATCAACATAAGGCAGTATGTCTTTATTAGATTTAAATTTTAGAATTTTAAGAGAATACCTATCCAGCATTAATTTTGAAAACCGCCTTATTTTTTCTGGTGAATCTTCAAAAGATGAAATTTTAATTTCATATTCTACCCATTGAGCTAATTTTTCGTAGTCAAGTTTTTTTAAGTGTTCCGAATAATAGGGGAAATTATATAAAGTAATCATAGTATTAAGTTCTTCAAAGCCTTCAACTAGCATTCCTGCTTTATCCATGTTAGAAAAACCAACAGGACCCTCAATATGATTTAAATTATTTTTTTTACCAATTTTTAAAACTTCATCAAGAAGTTTTTTTGTTACATTAATATCATCAATAACATCAAACCATCCAAAACGAACTTTCGATTTCTTAACATCGTTGACTTCAATCCAATTAATGATAGCGGCAATTCTTCCAACTATTTTCCCATTTTTATAAGCTAAAAAATAGTGAGATATAGCATTTTTAAATACAGGATTCTTTTTTTTATCTAGGACATCAAGTTCTTCATTTATAATTGGACCTACCCAATAAGGGTGATTTTTATATAATTCAAAAGGAAAACTCACAAAACTCTTTAAGTCTTGTTCTGAGGTAACCTCTTTGATTGAAATAGTTGAAACCATTTGTAAATTTAATTCTTCGGTTTTTTTCTAGCGTTTTTATTCCTCTTTTTTTCTTGCTTATCAAATTTTCTTCTACTCTTTTTTAGGGCTTTCTCTTCTTTTTTTAATTTCTTTCTTTCTGTTTTTTCCGGATCTTTGAAATCTCTATGAAAATCAAGCCTATAGGATACTCCAGCATTAATTGAAATAAAATTAGGGGTAGTTTTTGTGTTTGCACCAATCGTTCCCTCTACTTGAAGATTTGATCCAACTAAGTAAGCAGCTCCAGCTCTTAAAATATTATCTGAATACCTTTCAGAAAAAACACCTTGATTTTCAATATAAACTGACCAAGCCGGATTAAAGGTGTGGGTAAGGGTAATTATATAGTTTTTCTCAATAAATTTTGAAAGATATCTTCTGATAGAAAAATTTGTAACAAAAACCCATGTTCCCAGAAAATGAGACTGTGTAGCAACTGTTCCCATTAAAGTAAGTGGAGTTGGGCTGGGAGCAACATAATAAAGAGTTTGATAAAATACCGGCCTATAAAAAGTTCCAAATAAATCACCATATGGATATGGATTTTCAGCACTAAAAGGATCAAAATTTGCTCCTACTGTTAACGAAATCGCAGGAATTAAATCTCTTATTTTAAATCCATTATTTGCTTTCCAACTGTAAACATTAATTTCTCTCTCTTTTTTAAATGGATCGTAAACCAGATACTTAATTCCTAAAAAGTTTTGTAAAAAGCCACTTCTTTTAATTTCCACTGGGTTATTAGAAAGCTTATTTGTGAATGTGTCAAACATATATGACCCGTCATAAGTCAGTTCTAATTGTTCAAATAAAAACCCCCATCGAAGAGATAAGAATCCAACCGTACCATTAATTGTGCTTTGGTTAAAACCGTTGTGCTTGTAGCTTCTAGATTCAAAACCCGTTTCGATTTGAACGACTCCCTTCCCAACTGAATAGGCACCTATTGAGTATCCTGGGCGATTTGAATTAATTTGTTCAGTATATTGACAGATACTCAGGTTTGAAATACCAAGGGTTAAAATTAGTAGTAGTTGGTTTTTGATTTCAAACATAATGCAATATAATTCGATTTTTTAATAAAATATATAATTATGGAATGGCTTAATTAACAATCTTATATTTTTTTTTTTTTAAATTTGATCTGATATTAACTATTATATTTTGAGTTCTCTACTAAAGATTTTACTTTTTATTTTTATTATTTCATACGTGATTAGACGTTTAAGTCCTTTACTTTTAGGGTGGCTAATTAGGTATATTTCAAAAAAAGCATCATATAATAATGGTCATAAAAAAAATGAAACCCAAAATAAAAGCAAAAAGTCTGATAACTTAGGAGAATACATAGAATATGAAGATATTGAATAGTAGTCTAGCTAAACATGGACTTGTTGTTGTGTGTTTTATCATTTTCGCCCAACTTTTTTATTTTCCATCTTTGACAGGCATGAAATTAATGCAATCTGACATAGTTCAATATTCTGGAATGTCAAGACAACTCAAAGAATATAGATCCCAGAACAATGGTAAAGAGACCTATTGGATTGATAATGCTTTTGGAGGTATGCCTACTTATCAATTGGGCGCAAAATACCCAGCCGACTTCTTATCTCTAATTCATGACATTTTTAAGATAATTCCTCGTCCAGCGTATTTATTGTTTTTATACTTATTCTCCAGTTACATTTTATTTTTAGTTTTAAAAATTGATTGGAAAATAGCCGTTTTGGGATCCTTTGCGTTTGGTTTATCTACCTATCTTTTAATAATACTTCAAGTAGGGCACAATACAAAGGCGATTGCTTTATCATATATGCCATTAGCAATAGCTGGTTTCTTTTTATTGATTGATAAAAAATGGTTGATAGGATTCATCTTGAGTGTTTTAGGATTGGGGTTAAATATTAGAGCTAATCATTATCAAATGTCCTATTATTTACTATTTATTTTAATAATATTTAGTTTAACTTTTATATATCATGCTTATCAAAGCAAAAATTTTAAATCTATTTCAAAAAGTTTAGGTTTTTTCTTTTTAAGTGGAATTATAGCTATCGGATTGAATGCAACTCCACTCCTTACAACCTCGGAGTATTCTAAATTTAGTACTAGAAGTGGATCTGAATTAAAGCTTAATTTAGATGGAAGTAAAAAAAATACTTCTAATGGATTGGATTACGACTACATAACAGAGTACAGTTATGGTTTATTTGAATCACTAAGTCTCATTATTCCGAGGGTACAGGGGGGAGGATCAAGAGAGAATTTAGGTACCAAATCGGATCTATATGAATTCCTTGTTAAAAATGGAGTTTCAATTAAACAATCTAAAGATTTTGTAGGTTCTGTCCCTACATATTGGGGGACTCAACCCATTCTTGAAGCACCAGCATATATAGGTATCATAGTATTTTTATTAGCTGTGTTTGCAATGATTATTTTAAAAGGACCATTAAGAAATGCTTTGGTAATAGCCTCCGTATTATCCCTAATTTTATCATGGGGTAAAAACTTCCCAATTGTCACTGATTTTTTTATTTATTACGTTCCATTTTATAATAAATTTAGAGCAGTATCATCTGCACAAATTATTTTAGAGTTGTGTATTCCTGTTTTAGCTGTTCTTGGTCTTCAAAAAATAATTAGTGATCCAAAAAAGTATTTTAAAACTTTTATCAAAACCGCAATAGCTCTTCTGAGTTTTTTGATTTCATTAATTCTGTTAAAATTTATAGGATTATTTTCATTCACAAGCCCCATTGATTCAAGATTAAACGGTGCTTATGGTGATGAGATTATGAAACAAATAATAATTGCTCGAGAAGAAATTTTTGTTGATGATATATTTAGAGGAGTTTTATTAATTACATTAATATCGTTGATTTTCTTGCTTTTTAAAAATAAAAAAATCAAAAAGAATCTTGCTATTATATCTATTTTTGGAATATTAATATATGATTTAGGTGGTATTGCATATCGATATTTAGATTTCAACCGTTTCGTTAGTAAATCTCAAATTGAAACTCCGTTCAGAATCACTGATGCTGATAAAACTATTTTAAAAGATAAATCTAGGTATCGTGTTTATGAACCTGAACTTAATTTAACAGGGGCTAGAACAGCTTACTTTCATAATTCAATTGGTGGTTACCACGGAGCAAAACCTAGAAGATTTCAGGAGATTTTTCAACTTTTTAATTACAATAAAATCCCCGAAATACTCAATATGTTAAATGTTAAATATGTTTTGTACAGATCTGAAGATGGAATTTCTCCCTTGATTAACGAAGAAGCTTATGGAAATGCTTGGTTCATAGATTCTATTATAAAAGTGAATTCCGCAGATGAAGCACTAAAGTCTTTTGTTTCTGTCGATCTAAAAAATGTTGCAATTGTGGAAGAAGAAATGACAGCCAAAGCTTTAACTTTTGATTATAATAAGGATAGTCAGTCTTCAATTAAATTAATTGAGAGTTCCTCTAATTTTTTAAAGTATACTTTTACAAGTAAATCTAAACAAGTAGTTGTTTTTTCAGAAATGTATTATTCTGATGGGTGGGAAGCTAAGATAGATAATGAAATAGTTTCTCATTATAGGGTTAATTATATCTTGAGAGCTTTACCTATTGAAAGTGGAAAACATATCATTACTTTTGAATTCAAGCCCAAAGTAGTTGAGGTTGGAACAAAAATTAGATATGCAAGTATTTCATTGTTTTCATTAATTATATTTTTAATGATTTATCAAACAAAATTTAACAGAACATAAACTTAATGGGATTAGTTGCAAAACAGACATTTTATAACTTACTAAGCATTGGTTTAGCCTTCATATTAGGGGCATTAAACACTCTATATATGTATCCAAATTTCCTAGGGAGTAGACTTCAGGGAGTTATTATAGCACTTTTAGCATACTCTAATTTAGTTCAACCATTTATATCTTTTGGACTCCAGCACGCTATTATTAAATATTATAGTTCATTAAAAACTAAGGAAGAAAAAGACAGCCTTTTAATATTTGCAATATGGTCACCATTAATAATAATTGTTTTAATATTAATTTACTTATGGATGTTTTCGTCCTCAATTATTGATGATATATCTTCCAAAGAACCATTAATAAGTACTTATGCCTTTGTCATAATATTAATTGCAATTTCAACATCCTACTTTGAAATATTTTTTAGCTGGCTACGAGTTCATTTAGCCTCTGTATTTGGAAATTTTTTAAAGGAGTTTTACCCAAGACTTTTAAATTTTATTTTATTGCTATGTTATGCCATCAAATTAATTGACTTTGATATTTTTGTATATTGTTTAATAACCGGATATTACATAAGACTTTTATTAGTTATTTTATATAGTTTTAAGATTTATACTCCCAAATTCACATTCACTCTTCCTCCATTTTATTTAAAAATCATTTTATATAGTTTTTTAATTTTCTTGTCGGGGGCAGCTTCAAGCATAATACTTGATATTGATAAGTCTATGATAGCATCTTTGATAACATCTAATGATGTCGCTTTCTATAGTGTAGCGTTATTCATAGCTGCTGTAATTGAAGCCCCAGGTAGAGCAATGTTTCAGATTGTTAGTCCTCTTGTTTCAAAAGCGATAAATTCAAATGATAAAACATATTTGAAAAGACTTTTAAAAAAAAGCAGTAATAATCTTTTTTTAGTTTCAGGAGCATTATTCATTTTAATTAACTTAAACCTGGATGATTTTTATGTTTTTGTAGACCAACCAATGTATGCGGTTGGAATTGGTGTAGTTAGTATAGTTTCAGTCGGCAAGCTTTATTCTATGTCAATAGGGTGTCTAAATAATATAATTTCAAACTCAAAATTTTATCCATATATTTTCTGGTTTTCTGTTCTATCGGCTTCAATAGCGGTAGTTTTAAATTTTATTTTAATTCCTGAATATGGTATTATGGGAGCAGCATATGCCACATTATTTGTTATTTTTTTTATAAATACTTTAAAATTATTCCTTGTAGGTTACAAACTCAAAATTCATCCTTATTCTATAGAATCACTTAAAACCTCAATAGTAATTATACTAGTTTATTTAGCTATTAGTCAAATAAACCTTGAATACACTTCTTTTATAAATCTAACACTTAGATCAGTCTTTATAATTTTATTGTATGTTATTTTAAGTCAAATAGCCGGGTTGTTGAAAGATTTCAACATTCAAATACAAAAATTTTTAAATTGACAATCTTTTTTTAAGATACTCTGAGCTTGGAGCTTTTTTATTATTTGCAACCTTTTCGGGAGTACCTTGAGCTACTATTTCTCCTCCTTCATTTCCAGCCATTGGTCCAAGTTCAATCATATGGTCAGCACATTTTATTAAATCTAAATTATGTTCAACTACTACCAAAGAATGACCATTAAATAATAAAGCATCAAAAGACTTAAGTAGTTTTTTAATATCATGAAAATGAAGTCCTGTAGTTGGTTCATCAAATATAAAAAGTACTTTATCTTTGGTTGCTCCCTTGGCTATAAAAGAGGCTAGTTTTATTCTTTGGGCTTCTCCACCTGATAATGTTGTTGATGATTGACCTAGAGTCACATAACCCAATCCAACTTCATTTAAAGGTTTAAGTTTTTTTATTAGCTTTTTTTCACCATTTAACTCAAAAAGTTTTAAAGCATCGTCAATTGTTAATCCTAATATCTGATCAATAGATAAGTTGTTATACTTTATTTCTCTTATTTCAGATTTAAATCTTTTTCCTTTACAAACTTCACACTCCAGAAGTACATCAGCCATGAATTGCATTTCAATTGTAACTACTCCTTCGCCTTTACATGTATCACATCTCCCTCCATCAACATTGAAAGAAAAGTGTTTTGGTTTATAATTTCTATTTTTTGAAAGGTTTTGATTTGCAAAAATTGCTCTTATATCATCGTAAGCTTTGATGTATGTCACAGGATTTGATCTTGATGATCTTCCTATAGGATTTTGGTTAATAAATTCAACATTTTTAATAGAACTAATATCTCCTTCTAACGACGAAAATTGACCTGGTTTTTGAGTGTAAATTTCAAAATTTCTAAGTAAAGCAGGATATAAAATATCTTTTACTAAAGTAGATTTTCCACTTCCAGAGACTCCAGTGACAACTGATAATCCTCCAATTTGAAAATTAGCAGTTATATTTTTGAGATTATTTTCTCGGGCTCCAACAATAGAAATCCATTTTTTTGACTTTCTTCTATTGATGGGAACTTCAATTTTTAATTGACCACTCAAATATTTACTAGTTAAAGTATTCAATTTAAGTATTTCTTTAAACGAGCCGGTAGCTACAATTTCTCCACCAAAAGAGCCCGCTTCCGGTCCCATATCAATAATCTCGTCTGCAGCCGTCATTATTTCTTCATCATGTTCTATTATAATAACAGTATTACCAATATCTCTTAACCGTTTTAATATTTTAATTAAACGCTCATTGTCCTGTGAGTGTAAGCCAATAGAGGGTTCGTCAAGAATATACATAGATCCAACAAGACTACTTCCTAGTGATACAGCGATATTTATTCTTTGAGATTCTCCCCCAGAAAGAGAATTAGATTTTCTGTTTAGTGTTAGATAATTCAAACCTAAATCATTTAAAACACTTATTCTACTATTAATTTCAATTAAAATTCTTGATGAAATCTTTTCTTCTGTTTTAGTGATCTTTAAATTTTTAAAAAATACATCTAAGTCTTTAATTGAAAGATCAATTAATTCTGAAATATTTTTACCCCCAACTTTAACATATCTAGTTTCTTTTTTTAATCTACTCCCTTTACAATCAATACATTTTGTCTTTCCTCTGAAACGAGACAAAAGAACTCTATTTTGTATTTTGTAGTTCTTTTTTTCAATTTTTTTAAAGAACCCATTTATTCCAGTAAAATACTCATTACCGTTCCATAATATATCTATTTCTGAATTTGTCAATTCAAAATATGGTTTATGAATGGGGAATTTAAAATTTATTGCAGACTCTATAAGTTTTGAATAAAACTTTCTATATCCAGTACTTCTCCATGGAGCTATAGCCTCCTCGTATATTGAACGCGAAGTATCAGGAATTACTAACTCAGGATTTATTCCAACAATATCTCCATATCCTTCACATTTAGTACATGCTCCATATGGGTTGTTAAAACTAAATAAATGTATGTTTGGATTCATAAACTCAATTCCATCAAGCTCAAATTTATTTGAAAATTGAATTATCTCATTTGTATCGAGATCTTTTAAAGAACACCTCCCGTTTCCCTCATAAAATGCAACTTGAACTGCATCAGCAAATCGTTGATAAAATTCATCGCTATTGTCAATTACAACTCGATCAACTACTAATTCAAATTGGTTTTTGGGTAATTTAGCTGGATTTATTCTTTCTATTTTACCATCAACGAGAATGCGGGCAAAACCTTGCTGATTTAAAAAATCTAACCTTTCTTTAACAGTTCGAGATTCTGTTTTTTTAATTGGAGATAGTAATAAAAGCTTCTTTCCGTTATCGTAATTTTTTATTAGGTCAATTAAGTCACTCACTTTGTCTTTTTTAACAACTCTTCCTGATATTGGTGAATATGTTAAGCCAATTCTTGAATATAAAAGTTTTAGATATTCATAAATCTCAGTTTTTGTTCCAACTGTTGATCTAGGATTTGATATGCTGACTTTTTGTTCTACCGCAATAGCAGGTGAAATACCAATAATCTTATCAACTTTTGGCTTATTAAGCCTGCCCATGAATTGCCTTGCATAAGAGGACAAACTTTCTACATATCTTCTTTGTCCTTCAGCGTATAGAGTATCAAAAGCTAAAGATGATTTTCCAGATCCAGAAAGACCAGTTATTACAGTCATTTTATTTCTGGGTATCGCTACATCTATATTTTTAAGATTGTGAAGCTGAGCCCCCTTTATTATGATAAACGCCTTTGGATCTAGATCTAGAACTGTTTTCATTAAAAATTAAAGCTGTAAAAGTACAATTTTTATGATTCATTTAGACTTGTGTTGTACATGCTTTTTAAATAATAAAAAAAATTTGTAGATTTGTAATTCTAAACAATTAGCCTATAGTATAACATTACTCAAATTTATAATTAATTGCAATCTGCAAAAATAGTAATGTTATGATACAAGTAGTTTCAGCAAAAGAAGATGCAAAATTTATTGTCAATTATATTGATGGTTGTGAAAACGCATTGGAGTTTCTTATTAAAAAACACCAACAAAGGTTATTCAATTTTATATACTCTAAAGTTTTAGATAAGGATACTGCTGAGGATATCTTTCAGGATACATTTATTAAAGTAATTAAAACTTTAAAAAGAGGTGTTTATAATGAAGAGGGGAAATTTTTGCCATGGATAATGAGAATTGCTCATAACTTAGTTATTGATTTTTTTAGAAAAAAAAACAGAATACCTTTACTTGAAAACAGTGATAATTTTGATATTTTTCAAATGATTTCTGATGGATCTCTTAACGCCGAAAACACTTTAATTAACGATCAAATAGTAAACGACCTCCAAAAAATAATTTTAGAGTTACCCGAAGATCAAAAGGAAGTCCTTCTAATGAGGTTTTACAGAGACATGAGTTTTAAAGAAATTGCCAACGCAACTGGAGTTGGAATTAATACTGCTTTAGGTAGGATGAGGTATGCTATTATTAATCTTAGAAAGTTAATAGAGGATAATAAAATTTCTCTAATTAAATAGATACTAAACATATTAATTTTACGTTATATTCATGTAACAAGCATAACATGAATAAGTATCCAAATTATTTAAAAATAAAACCATTATTGCTCCCTAGTGATAAAGTTATTAGCAGAATAATGTTGTTTTCTCTCTCATTCAAGACAAGTGAAAAAGTCTCTAAGAGATAACCATCTTATTTAATATACTTTTTCTTCCTATTTTTATCATTATTTCGTCTTTTTTAACATTCCAACCTCTAGCAGGTGAATACTCTCTTCCATACCAAATAATTTGTAAATGGAGCTTATTCCATTTTTCAACAGGAAATATCCTTCTTGCATCTCTTTCTGTTTGGATAACATTTTTACCATTCGAAAAACCCCATCGATACATAAGTCTATGAATATGTGTGTCAACAGGAAAAGATGGCACTCCAAATGCCTGAGCCATTACTACACTGGCAGTTTTATGACCTACCGAAGGTAAGCTTTCAAGTGCAGTTATGTCTTGAGGTACCTTTCCGTCATAATCGTTGATTAATATTTCTGATAGTTTGTGAATTCCTTTTGATTTCATTGGGGATAACCCTACAGGTTTGATAATAGATCTAATTTCTTCAACAGAAAGTAATACCATTTCCTGGGGAGTTTTAGCTCTTTTGAAAAGTATAGGTGTTACTTTATTAACTCCTTTATCAGTACTTTGAGCTGATAGTAAAACAGCTATTAGTAGGGTATAAGAGTCAGAATGATTAAGTGGTATAGGAACTTCAGGATAAATATCTTCAAGTTTGTTTATAACGAAAAGAATTTTTTCTTTTTTGTTCATTTGATTTTTCGTTATTTAGTTATTTAAAATTTAGATTAGATATGTTAAAAGTTGGAGATAAAGTTCGGAATTTTTCCTCTGTTGATCAGTATGGTAATAAAATTACTTTTTCAGATTTTATTGGAAAAAAATTAGTTGTATTTTTTTATCCCAGAGCAAACACTCCTGGTTGTACTGCTCAGGCTTGTAATTTGCGTGATAATTATGTAGAACTAAAGAATGCTGGTTTTAGTTTACTAGGTGTTAGCGCTGACAGTATTAAGCATCAATTAAACTTTTCTAATAAGTTTGATTTTCCATTTTCGTTATTAGCTGACGAAGACCGTTCGGTTATTAATTTATTTGGTGTTTGGGGGCCAAAAAAATTTCAAGGTAGAGAATACGAAGGAATTAACAGAGCTACATTTATTATTGATGAAAAAGGTATTGTAGATCGAGTCATAGATAAAGTTACTACAAAAGATCATGCTTCACAGATATTATAATTTTATCTATCTGATTCAGGAAGGTAACCAAACATTCTATTTTTAAGTATCATTTCAGCTATACCTTCAGGTAACTGTTTTTCCCAACCAGACTCGTGGTTCTTTATTTTTTTTAATATTTCTCTTGAAAAAATAGATAGATTATCTTCTTCAAAATCAAATATGTCTACAATTTTACCATTGTATTTAAAAAATTTATAGAACTCTTTCATTCTAGGATGAAGTTTTAAATTATTACTATTTATAATTTCTCCATTATCATTTCTGTTTGGATACAAATAGACTTTTAAATTATTATAAAAGAGTTTTCCAAAGGCTTCTAAAATTCCACCACTTAAATCCTTGTAATATTCTTCGTTAAAAATCTCAACAAAACTATTTACTCCCATGGATAGAGCTAATTGACTAGTTGTGTAGTGTGAAAAGTAGTCTACCAACTTATAATACTCTTTAAAATTTGAAATCATAACTGTATGACCAAGAGAACATAATAGCATTGCCCGATCCATAAAATCTTTTTCATCAATTTCTCCTTCTGACATTAAATTTGATAGTGTTATTTCAAAAATAACTTCAGTTTTTTCTTCATCTACATTTGGCTCATTTAAAAAAACTTCATGAGATTTATTAAACATATCAATGTTGACGTTGGTAACTGGTCTAAAACTCCCTCTTAACGCTAAAATATTTTTTTTGTATAAAACTCTAGCAGGTAAAATATTATTTCCTTCAGCGTTAAACATGACTGCATCAGTCATCCCAAGTTTAACGAGTTCTAGACTAATTAATCGATTATCAACATTTTTGAATACTGGTCCTGAAAAATTAATTGTATCAATTTCTACTGGCAGAAAACCTTTATTGATTCCGTCATTATCAATATGATCATATAAATATTTTAAAAGTTTTTTTGGATCAGCATTCTTGTAAAACGCTCCATAAACTAGGTTAACTCCCATTAGGCCAAGTACCTCTTGCTGAAGTTTGGCTTCTTGATGATGAAATCTAAAATGGAAAGTTATCTCACTATACTCTTGGTCTACAGCTGTTTGAAATCTAATCCCCATCCATCCGTGACCCTTGAACTTTTTAGCATAATCAATAGTTGCAACAGTATTTGCAAGAGTAAAAAATAATTTATTTGGATGCTCTTTTCGAGAAATTCTATCTTCCAAAAGACCCATTTCTCTATCTAACATTTTGTTGAGTCTAGTTTCAGTTACATATCTTCCGTCATTTTCTTCACCGTAAATATTGTCACTGAAACTTTTATCATATGCGCTAATTGTTTTCGCAATTGTACCAGATGCTCCACCAACTCTAAAAAAATGTCTTGCAACTTCTTGACCAGCCCCGATTTCTGCAAAAGTTCCGTATATATATTCATTGAGATTAATTCTCAATGCTTTAGCTTCAATTGAAGGTCTATTCTCAAATGGGCGGTCACCACTTAATTCGATTGACATAATTTTAATAATTTATCATAAAATTACAAAGATTGTTTTATTTATGTGCAAATATTTACCTTTGATTTTAAATGATTAAAGTAATTTTTTTAGGAACAGGAACTTCACAAGGTATACCCGTTATTGGAAGTAATAATCCCGTATGTTTGAGTGATAATCCAAAAGATAAAAGATTGAGATGTTCCGTTTTAATAAGCTGGAATGAAAAAAATTATCTGATTGATTGTGGCCCTGACTTTCGTCAACAAATACTAAAAAATCCAATTAACTCTTTAGATGGAATTCTTTTTACGCACTCACACGCAGATCATACAGCAGGATTTGATGACATAAGACCTTTTTGTTTTCAACAAGGATTAATTGATATTTATTCAACTCAAGAAGTTTTTAATAATTTAAAAACACGCTTTAATTATATAATAAGCAATAAAGATAAATATCCTGGAGCACCCTCCGTTAAGTCAAATATAATTAAAGAAAACAATAAATTTAAACTAGGAGAGAGATGGGTAATGCCGATAAAAGCAATGCATAATACTACCCCCGTTACTGGATACAGATTTGATAATGTTGCTTATATGACTGATGTTAAAACATTGGATTCTAATTCAAAATCAAAACTTGAAAATCTTGACGTTTTAATTCTTAACTGTTTAAGAATTAAGCCTCATATTTCTCATTTAAATTTAGATGAGGCCATTGATATAATAAATGAATTAAAACCAAAAAAAACATATTTGACCCACATAAGTAATTCACTTGGTTTTCATCTTGAAATAAATAAAAATTTACCAAAAAATATTTTTCTTGCATATGATAATTTGTCTATTAAGTGTTAGTTTGTAAATATTATGAAAAATAAAATATTAGTATATCTTTTAATTTTTGTTTCTATTATATTATTATTCCAAATAGTTAATTCCGGAAGAATTCTAAATAAAGAGGAGATGCTTTTAGGTGAAAAAATAAATTCAGTTAAGATTCTTAAATCTCAAAAAAAAATACTAGAAGATCGTATTAATGAAATGAGTGATTTCTCATTGTATGGAAATAACAAGTCATTAGCTGTTTTAGGAAAGGATTTTAATGATAGTATTGTTATAAGAATTAAAGATGCTCTTTTTAAAAAAAATATTTCCAAAGACAAAAAGAGTATAATCCCATACGGAGAAATAGATAAAATCTTTTTGATTAATCAAATAAAAGTTTTAAATCACAAATGGATTATTGCTAATTTTTCTGACGGAAAATTATGGGGAGAATTACTTATTGAATATATAATAGATAAAAATAAAAATATTGATTTTAAAACAATTGATCATGTTTTGTATTCTATAGAGAAGTAATTTGAAGCCAGTTTAGTAGATCAGAGAAATTTTCCTCACTAATACCGTGTCCTTCGTTGTATTCTTTATAAATGATTTCTGAATTATTTTCTTTGATTAAATTAAAACTTTGTCTTGCTTTTTCTATTGGTATGATTTGGTCTAAAACTCCATGAGAATTAAAAACTATAAGATTAGATACATTCTTTAAAGGAGCATCAACAATTTCTGGAATAATGTAACCACTTAATGTAGCAGCTCTTCTAATTAAATTTGGGTAACTCATTGCTAAAGCCCAACTTAAAATGCATCCTTGACTAAAACCAATTAAACTTATATCATTAGAATCAAGGTTAAAATAAGAAGTTGATAATTCAATCGATTCTTTAATAAATTTAACTGATTTTTTTGCTTCGATTAATATTGTGTTTTTTTCACCTGAGTCATTAAATTGTATGTTGCTCCAGGCGTATCCTCCCATATCCAACTCAATTGGAGCTCTGAATGATATAATTGTGTAGTTTTTTGGAAAATAAGATGCAAAACTAAATAAGTCATCTTCATTACTACCATAACCATGCAGTAAAAAAATACAAGGTCTATTTTCATTTACAGAATCAGATATTTTTATTCTATACTTTAGAGGAAGTTGGGGATTATTCATGCTAACTCTCGTTTAGAGATAAAACCCCGTTATTTAAGGATCCAATTACTTCTCCTTTAATTTCAATGTTGATGTAAGAGCAATTTTTAGATGTTGATAAAATATTTTTCTCATTAAAAACTCTTTTAACATCAGGATTAAACATTGTTATGTTTGCATAGCTACCTATCTCAATCTTGGAGTCACTTACTTCGAAAATAGACTTGCCTCTTGTTAGAAATTGTATGGTTTTTTCCATTGGAAAAATTGTATTCAATATTGGAAAAAAGGATTCAAGAGCAATACTTCCGTCAGCCGCAGAATAAAAATCTAAATCTTTAATTTCTATATTTTTCGGTTCATGCATAGCAGTAACGCAGTCAATAGTCCCAGATAATAAACCTTGTCTTAAGGCTGATCTATCTTCTATTGTTCTAAGGGGAGGAAAAAATTTAAATTTAGAATCAAAGTTTTCCAGTTCATTATCGGTAAATAATAAGTGAGGTAGGGAAGTAGAGCAGGTTACATTGAGTCCCATTTTTTTTGCATTTTCAATTAGATTCACAGAGTCTTTAGTAGTAATTAGTGGGAAGTGAAGTCTACCACCTGTGTATTCTAAAATTTTAATATCCCTAAACACTCGAGTGCTTTCAGCATAAGTTCCGTATCCTTTTAATCCTAATTTTGTACTTGTTGCTCCTTCATTCATTATTCCATCTAAAGAAATTCTCTCATCTAAGGGGTATGAACTTATTATACCATTAAAACTTTGCGAATATTCTAAAGCAATCTTTAGTAAATCCGGATTTTCTATTGAACTTTTATGATCTCCAAAAATAATTGCACCAGCCTCCTTCATATCATTTAAAGATGCCATTTGTTTTCCCAGCGAAGATTCTGTAAGACACCCATTAGGATAGATAGAAGTAGTATGACCTTTGCACTTGTTGATTAAAAAGTTTACTGCTCCATGATTGTCAGTTACTGGATTTAGGTCAGGATTTAATCCTATTGATGTAAACCCAGATTTTGCAGCAGTAGTAAGACCATTTTCTAAAGTTTCTCTTTCTTCATAGCCAGGTTCTCCAAAAGAAACTGAGGGATCCCACCAGCCTCTTGAAACATGCATGTTTTTATTATCTATTAAAACATCAGCTTTTGTATTGATATTTTTTTCAATTTTTGTAATAAAACCATTTTCGATAAGAATGGAAACAGATTTGCAGTGCAGAGAATTGCTGCTATCTATTATTGTTGCATTTTTAAGCAAAATTTTCATATGTAATGAAAAGCCCTGTTGTTTTTAGTAAAAATAGTGAAAAAGTGTGACAGATAGGTGATTGATTTGACTATAACTTTTATTTAAATTTTTCATTAACACCTATGCCAAAAAGTGCAAAGTCTAATTTTACTGGATCATTTGGCAGAATTTTCTTTAAAATTGTATCAAGTTCTAATACTGCTCTTGCATCATTTTGTTTTCTGTTTAGTATCCCCAGTTTTCTTGCAACATTTCCAGAATGAACGTCTAAGGGACAGGAAAGGTCTGAACTTTTAATTTTTTTCCAAATACCAAAATCCACTCTATTTTTATTTGATCTCACCATCCATCTAAAGAACATATTTATTCTTTTGGCAGCAGATCCATTCATTGGATTTGCAATATGTTTTTCAATTCTTTTTTCATGAGAGGATTTAAAAAAATTTTCATGAAAATTACTTTGCATTTCTGAAATAGATTTATTTGGTAGATAGATATAATTCTCTAAGTTTTTTTGTTGAGTATAAACATGCTTTAATCTTGATATAAAATATATTAAGTCATTACCATTAAAGGTTCTATGAACGAACTTATTAAAAGACTTCAAATCCTTATTTGTGTGGTTAAGCACAAAGTCTAATGGTGAATTATCTAATAAATCAAGTATTTTTTTCGAACTCTTGATTATACTTTTTCGATTACCCCATGCAATAGTAGCAGTTAAAAAACCTGAAATTTCAATATCTTCATTTTTATTGAATTCATGAGGGATTTGTATAGGATCAGATACAATGAATTCAGGATTTTCATAAAAATCTGCTTTTTCAATTAAAAAGGAATAAATATCTTTATTGGTCATTGAAAATTAATCCATCCTTGATTAATATTTTCCTATCTGATTTATTTGCTAATTCTTCGTTGTGAGTAACTATAACGAAAGTGCAACCCATAGTATCTCTTATTTTAAAAAAAAGTTCATGTAATTCATTCGCATTTTTAGAATCTAAATTTCCAGTAGGTTCATCTGCAAAAATAACTTTAGGATTATTAATTAGTGCTCTAGCTACAGCAACCCTTTGTTGTTCCCCACCTGACAAAGCCGAAGGATAGTGAGATATACGATTTATTAATCCTAATTGATCTAACAGATCCTTAGCACGATTTGTAGTTTTTATATTATTTTTTCCTCCAATCCATGCTGGTAAACAAACATTTTCTAATGCCGTAAACTCAGGTAATAGTTCATGAAATTGAAAAACAAAACCTAAATTTTCGTTTCTAAATTTTGCTAATTCGTTTTTACTTAGTCTAATTATTTGAGTATCTAAAATTTCTATACTAGAGTCGTTTTTTATATCTGGAAGAGACAAAGAACCAATTATCTCTAAAAGTGATGTTTTTCCAGCTCCAGAGGGACCTGTTATTGAAACAATTTCACTTTTTTTAATATTAATATTAATGCCTTTTAAAACTTCAAGTCCATTAAATGTTTTATAAATTGAATTGGCTTTAATCATATGTTAAATAAAATTAATGCTTTTTTGCCCAAAAAAGAGCTATATAAGTCTAATATATACGAAATATTAAATTAATTTTAATTTTCTAAATACAAAGGTTTGAAAGCATATTTTGCAGGTGGTTGTTTTTGGTGTACTGAAGCAATTTTTAATAGACTTAAAGGGGTTGAGAAGACACAACCAATATACATTGGAGGTAAAATTAAAAACCCAAGTTATAGAGAGGTTTGCAATGGAAATACCGGACATACTGAGGGAATTGAAATTATTTTTGATTCTAATGTGATTTCATATGAAACTCTTGTACTAGTATTTTTTACTACGCATGACCCAACTACTTTAAATAGGCAAGGAAATGACGTTGGAACTCAATATAGATCTGCTATTTTTCATAACACTAACGAAGAAAAAGAAATAATTAATAAAATAATTAAAAAACTAAGTGATGAGTCTATCTACGAAAACAATATTGTAACAGAGATTTCACCCAAAACCAGTTTTTATTATGCTGAAAAAGAACACAAAAGTTATTTTGAGTCAAATAAGCAAAACCCCTACTGTCAGGTAGTTATTTCTCCAAAAATAAATAAATTTGTTAAAGATTATTTTAGTTTATTAAAAACAAACTAAATTTTAATCCCCATTTTTCTCAATATCTTTTTTTCAAACTTCCAGAAAAATTTAAATTGTAAAAATATTGTACCAAAAAATATCAGTAACACCTGATATATTGGAAATATTACGATTAATCGCAACAAATAATATAAGATAATACCTAAGGGTATTTCTTTAAATATTTCAGGTGATAAAGACAGTAGATTCAGGAAAGGTCTTCCAAGTTTTACACTCGCTGAGCCAGTTATTCCGAATACCACAAAAATTATAAAAAGTTGAAAATTGGAATTAATTTCCCATTTTTTCTTTAGTTTATTAAACAAAATTATTTTTTAAGTAGATTATTTATTTGGGAAGCCAACTCTTCACCAATTCTTTCTTGAGCTTCATTTGTTGCAGCCCCTATATGAGGAGTAAGTGATATGTTTGGATGCATTAGAATCTTGATATCAGGCTTAGGTTCATTCTCAATAGTAGTTTTCCCGAATCTAGAGCAGCTACTAGCTCAACTTCATTAACTATTCCTCCACGTGCAGCGTTAATTAAAACGGCACCATTTTTCATTATTGCAAACTCTTTTTTATCAATTACATATTTTTTTTGAGATGGAACGTGAAGAGTTATAAAATCAGCTTGTTGTAAAACTTCATTTTTAGAAATTGTTTTAATTTTAAAAGAAACGGAATTTTTATCATAAAAATTTAATTTAATAGTTGTTTCTTTAAGAAAGCTATCACAAGCAATCACATTCATTCCAGCACCTAAAGCAATTTTAGCAACTTCCTGTCCAATTCTACCAAAGCCAATAACCCCGATTGTTTTACCTCTTAACTCTAAGCCTTTAGAATATTTTTTCTTTAATTCTTTAAATTTTGTTTCTCCCTCTAAAGGCATGTTTCTATTAGAATCATGCAGAAATCTTACACCTCCGTATAAATGGGCAAATACAAGTTCAGCAACTGATGAAGAAGATGCAGCAGGAGTATTGATTACGTGTATGTTTTGTTTACGCGCATAATCAACATCAATATTATCCATTCCAACCCCTCCACGTCCAATTAATTTTAAACTTGGACATGAATCTATCAATTCTTTTCTGACTGTTGTGGCTGACCTTACAAGCAATCCATCAATAGAATTTTGGTTTATAAATTCTTCAAGTTTATCTTGAGCAACATTGGTTGTTGAGATGTTAAAATTATATTTTTCTAATGCGTTTACGCCAGCATTGGAAATTCCATCATTAGCATGAATTTTCATATAGTTATTTTAAATTTTTTCAAATTGTTGCATACACTGAATCAATAATTCAACACTCTCAATTGGAAGAGCGTTATATATTGAAGCTCTATAGCCACCAACAGATCTGTGACCTTTTAAACCATTTATTCCGTTAGAATCGCATATTTTATCAAAATCAATTGATTTTCGTTCATTTTTCAAAGTGAATGTGACATTCATTTCACTTCTATCTTCAATTTGAGCAAAACCACTGAAAGATGAGTTTCTATCAATTTCATCATATAAAATTCTGGCTTTGTGTTTGTTTCTTTTACCAAGTTCTTCAATGCCACCTTGAGATTCAATCCACCTGAGGTTTAATAATGTTGTGTAGACTGCAAATACAGGTGGTGTGTTAGGCATACTTCCTGCATTTATATATGAAAAATAGTCAAGCATTGAAGGTATTTCTCTAGTAACTTTCCCTAAAATATTTTCCTTTATCACAACAAGAGTGACACCAGCAGGTCCCATGTTTTTTTGAGCACCAGCATAAAATAAGTCAAACAACGAGTAGTCTATTTTTCTTGAAAAAATATCGGAACTCATATCAGCAACTAAAGAAATACCTGTTGAAGGGAATGATTTGTATTGTGTTCCAAATATAGTATTGTTAGTAGTTATGTGAAGATAATTAGCGTCTTCAGGTATATCAAATTCTTTCGGAATGTAGTTGAAATTCTTTTCTTTTGAAGAAGAAGCCTCGATAACCTGTCCTAATCTTTTTGCTTCTTTAATTGCTTTAACAGACCAAGTTCCCGTATTAATGAACGCTGCTTTTTTTTCAAGTAAATTATAAGCTGTCATCAAAAACTGAAGGCTTGCTCCACCTTGAACAAAAATAACCTTGTAGCCTTTATTTTTTAGTCCAGTAATATTAATTACTCGTTCGGAGGCTTCTTCCATTATTGATACAAACTCTTTACTTCTATGAGAGATTTCAATTAAAGATAGACCTATGTCATCAAGCTCTATAATGGCTTTTGATGCTTGTTCTAAAACTTCTTGGGGTAGAATCGAAGGACCTGCACTAAAGTTATGTATTTTCATTAAATCATTTAAAATGCAAATATCAAAAATTACAACACTAATATCTATGATAAATCTTTAATTTTTGAACACAATTATTGAGAAATTGTTAGTAAATCAAAAAATTATAATTTTTCAAGAAAATCAAGAGTATTAATTCCGTCTGCAAAATCAAATAGTTTAGGGTTTTGTGCGTCTCCAAAAGATATAGAATTTTGAATAATTTGATTTGAAACAACACATTGAACTTTATCTAAATTGTTTTTAATTATATCGTTAACTTTTGTGATAGAATCATATTCTGAATAAAAAGCACTTGTAAGAGGTGAGCTGAGTCTTGAGTCTTTTTTTAACATAAAAAAACCATTATCCAAAAAATTATATTCACTCATCAAAAACACAGCCTTATTATAATCATAATTATTTGCGTATTTCGCTGATTCCATTACATTAGAATATTTATATAGTCCACCGAATATTATATTTAAATCATAGTTTTTGGGGATGTATAATTTTGAAATATTCCTACAACCCAAACCATAATGAGCTAAAATATCAAAACCCAATTTCTCAATTTGTTTCTTTGTTTCTTTACCGTTTAAAACAGCAATTCCATTTCTGTTTTTTCTTATTATGTTGGGGATATTTCTGAAATAATAATCAAAATATCTTGACGAATTATTGCTACCCGTTGCAATTACCGCATCATACTTTTCAAACTTATTATCAGAAAAAACAATTTGACCTTTCGTCTCGGTACATTCTTTTTCTAGAAAATCAACAACAAACGGTAGTAAATGCATGTCTTTTTTTGAAAGTTTAACTAATGCTTTATGACCTAAAAACCAGACACTTAATATATCATGAAGTCCTACCAGAGGGATATTTCCAGCTAATACCAAACCTACATTTTTAGGAGATTTTACTGATGAATAATTCTCTAACCAAAGTGAAATATCTATTTCGTTTAGAGATTTCCCCCAAGATAACAAAGCTGTATTAACATTCCACTTTGTAAACCATCCATTCGTATTTTCTAATTTTTCTTGAAATTCTGTGCTTGATTTATTAGTACTAAAATCCTTCAACCAAATACCAAGTTTAATTAAAGTTTGAATTTTTTTTTGTCTTAGGCTCATTAGTTTGTTGGATAGAGATATTGAATGTACTTTTGCAAATGTAAAAACAAAATTGCTATGGCAATTATAATTACTGATGAATGCATAAATTGTGGGGCATGTGAGCCTGAATGCCCCAATACAGCTATTTATGAAGGAGCTGACGAATGGAGGTATAAAGACGGGACTACATTAAATGGTTCTTTTATTTTACCAAATGGTAATGCTTCTGATTCCGAAATTGTTCATGAACCAATATCAGACGAGTTTTACTATATAGTACCTGATAAATGTACTGAATGCAAAGGGTTTCATGATGAGCCCCAATGTGCTGCAGTTTGTCCAGTAGATTGCTGTGTCCCAGATGAAGATATAGTTGAAACAGATTCGGAACTTATTGCTAAACAAAAATTTTTACATCAAGAATAAATTATGAAAGCAGGGATAGTAGGATTACCAAATGTTGGAAAGTCAACACTATTTAATTGTCTTTCAAATGCCAAAGCACAGAGTGCTAATTTTCCATTTTGCACCATAGAACCCAATATTGGGATTGTAAACGTCCCTGACAAAAGATTAAATCAACTTTCTGA
This sequence comes from Candidatus Marivariicella sp., assembly GCF_983056325.1. NCBI lineage: Bacteria > Pseudomonadati > Bacteroidota > Flavobacteriia > Flavobacteriales > Flavobacteriaceae > Candidatus Marivariicella > Candidatus Marivariicella sp. The sequence goes on from NZ_CEZOWA010000020.1 coordinate 23,507, forward strand.
TATAGTAAACCCTCAAAGAGTTGTTCCTGCAACTGTTGAGATTGTTGATATTGCAGGTTTAGTTAAAGGAGCTAGCAAGGGAGAAGGACTTGGAAATCAGTTTTTAGGAAATATTCGTGAAACAGATGCTATATTGCATGTTCTTCGTTGTTTTGATGATGATAACATAGTACATGTTGATGGTCATGTAAATCCTGTAAGTGATAAGGAAACAATTGATATCGAATTACAATTAAAGGATCTGGAAGCAGTCGAAAAAAAAATAGAAAAAGTTTCAAGATCTGCTAGAACTGGAAATAAAGAAGCGCAGAAAGAATTGAAAGTTATTCAGTTTTTAAAAGAAGGCTTAGAAAAATCATTGAATGTTAGAGGTCTCGACTTTACCGAGGAAGAAAGAACTTTATTTATCAATCCATTACAGTTAATTACTGATAAACCTGTTCTTTATGTTTGTAATGTTTCAGAATTAGATGCCGTTAAGGGTAACAAATACGTAGATCAAGTAAAGGAATCAATTAAAGATGAAAATGCAGAAATCTTATATCTTGCTGTATCAACAGAAGCTGATATAAATGAATTAGATTCTTTGGAAGAACGCAAGATGTTTTTAGATGATATTGGTTTGAATGAGCCGGGAGCATCAAAATTAATTAGATTGACTTACAGTCTTTTAAATTTGCAAACTTATTTTACTGCTGGAGAAAAAGAAGTAAGGGCTTGGACAATTCCAATTGGCGCATCTGCGCCAGAAGCTGCTGGAGTGATTCATACTGATTTTGAAAAAGGGTTTATTCGCGCTGAGGTTATTTCAATTGATGATTTGATTAGATTAGGAAGTGAATTAAAAGTTAAAGAGGCAGGGAAAATAAGGGTTGAAGGAAAAGATTATATACTTAAAGATGGTGATGTGTTGCATTTCCGATTTAACGTTTAGTTACCACTAATTTCAATTTTTCAACAAAAAAAGTTATTTAATTGTTAATACTTTCTCATTTAACTATCAACAAAATTGCATCCTGAACGATTATCTTTAACTCAATTATGAGTAACGATTCTCAATACACAGAAGAAAATATTCGATCTCTTGACTGGAAAGAGCATATACGTATGCGACCTGGTATGTATATTGGTAAATTAGGAGACGGTTCATCACCCGATGACGGAATTTACATATTACTAAAAGAGATTCTTGATAATTGTATTGACGAATATGTAATGGGATCGGGAAAGACCATTGAGATTTTAATTGAAGAAAACAAAGTTAAAGTACGTGATTATGGGAGAGGAATACCTCTTGGTAAAGTTGTTGATGTTGTAAGTAAAATGAATACTGGAGGTAAATACGACTCAAGAGCCTTCAAAAAATCTGTTGGACTTAACGGAGTTGGAACTAAGGCAGTAAATGCATTGTCTTCATTTTTCAAAGTTTCGTCTCACAGAGATAACCATTTAAAGATGGCTGTTTTTCAGCAAGGAGAGTTAGTTGATGACCCAGCAGAGAGTCCAACCAGCAAGAGAAAAGGAACAATGGTTGAATTTATTCCTGATTCTGTAATATTTAAAAACTATAAGTATCGAATTGAGTATGTTGAAAAAATGCTCAAAAATTATGTTTATTTAAATCCAGGATTAACAATCACCTTAAACGGTGAAAAGTTTTTTTCAGAAAATGGACTAAAAGATCTTTTGGAAGACCAATCTAATGAATCAGATTTATTATATCCAATAATTCACTTAAAAGGTGAAGATATAGAAATAGCAATCACTCATAGTAAAACTCAGTATAGTGAAGAGTATCATTCTTTTGTCAATGGGCAAAATACTACACAAGGAGGGACCCACCAGTCAGCTTTTAGGGAAGCAATTGTGAAAACTATCAGGGAGTTTTTTGGTAAAAACTATGATGCTTCTGATATAAGAAAATCAATAATTTCTGCAATTAGCATCAAGGTTATGGAGCCTATTTTTGAGTCTCAAACAAAAACTAAATTAGGTTCAACAGACATGGGTGGAGATTTTCCAACTGTAAGGAGTTACATAAATGATTTTTTAACTACTCAATTAGATAATTATTTACATAAAAACTCAAATACAGCAGAATCTTTACAGCGTAAAATCATGCAAGCTGAGAGAGAGCGTAAAGAGTTATCAGGGATTAGAAAACTGGCAAGAGAAAGTGCGAAAAAAGCTAGTTTACATAATAAAAAGCTCCGAGATTGTAGGGTTCATTTGGGTGATCTAAAAAAAGATAGGCGCTTAGACTCTACGGTTTTTATTACCGAAGGAGATTCTGCAAGTGGTTCAATAACAAAATCTAGAGATGTGAATACTCAAGCAGTATTTAGCCTAAGAGGTAAGCCATTAAATACATTCGGTATGACTAAAAAAATAGTCTATCAAAACGAAGAATTCAATCTTTTGCAAGCAGCTTTGAATATTGAAGAAAGTATGGAAGATCTTCGCTATAATAATGTTGTTATTGCAACTGATGCTGACGTTGATGGGATGCATATAAGATTACTTTTAATTACATTTTTCCTTCAATTTTTCCCTGAACTGATTAAGGAAGGACATTTATATATATTACAAACCCCTTTATTTAGGGTTAGAAATAAAAAAGAAACATTTTATTGTTATTCGGATAGAGAAAAGCTTGAAGCTATTGAGAAATTAAGTGGTAGTCCAGAGATAACTCGGTTTAAAGGTTTAGGTGAGATATCTCCTGATGAGTTTAAATTTTTTATAGGTGAGGATATACGATTAGACCCTGTAATGCTTGATAAATCTGTTACTAGTGAAGAGTTGTTAGGTTTTTATATGGGTAAAAACACTCAAGAAAGACAAAAGTTTATAATTGAAAATCTAAAAGTTGAACTTGATTCAGTAGAATGATAGGAAAGGGAAATAATTTTTTAGAATCAGAAAACAATAAAGATACTCTTGTAAAAATTACAGGCATGTACAAGGATTGGTTTCTTGATTATGCTTCTTATGTAATTTTAGAAAGAGCTGTCCCAGCAATAGAGGATGGTTTTAAGCCAGTTCAAAGAAGGATTCTTCATTCTATGAAGGATTTGGATGATGGTAGATACAATAAAGTAGCCAACGTTGTTGGTCACACCATGCAATATCATCCTCATGGAGATGCAAGTATATCAGATGCAATGGTTCAAATCGGTCAAAAAGAACTTCTGATCGACATGCAGGGTAATTGGGGAAATATTCTAACTGGAGATAGGGCAGCTGCATCAAGATATATTGAGGCAAGATTATCAAAATTTGCTTTGGAAGTGGTCTTCAGTCCAAAAGTAACTGATTGGCAGCTTTCCTATGATGGAAGGAGGAAAGAGCCTGTTAATCTTCCAGTTAAATTCCCAATGCTTTTAACTCAGGGGGCTGAAGGGATTGCTGTAGGATTGTCTACAAAAATCCTTCCTCATAATTTCAATGAGCTGATTAAGGCTTCAGTAGCTTACTTGAAAGGTAGATCATTTAAAATATATCCCGACTTCCAGACGGGAGGTTCGATTGATGTTGATAATTACAATGATGGAATGAGAGGTGGCAAGATTCGAGTGCGCGCATCCATTACTCAACGTGATAAAAATACACTAGTGATAGATCAAATACCATTTTCAACTAATACTTCATCTTTAATTGATAACATACTAAAAGCCAACGATAAGGGTAAAATTAAAATTAAAAAAATTGAAGATAATACTGCTGAAAACGTAGAAATATTAATTTACCTTCCTACCGGTATTTCTCCTGACAAAACAATAGATGCCTTATATGCATTTACTGATTGTGAGTCTTCAATCTCTCCTCTTAGTTGTGTTATTATTGATAATAAACCATGTTTTATAGGAGTTTCAGAAATGTTAAGAATTTCAACAGACAATACTGTTGAGTTGTTAAAAAATGAATTGGAAGTTCAATTGGAAGAGCTTGAAAATCAATGGCACTTTGCCTCTCTAGAAAGAATTTTCATTGAAAATAGAATTTATCGTGACATCGAAGAGGTTGAAACCTGGGAAGCTGTTATTGAGGCTATCAATGTGGGTCTAAAACCTTATGTTAAAATTCTTAAAAGACCTATTGTAGAAGAAGATATAAGTAGACTTACCGAGATTCGGATAAAAAGAATTTCAAAATTTGATATCGATAAAGCTCAACAAAAAATAGAAGCATTGGAAGGCGATATTAGTGAGGTTAAAAATAACTTAAATCATTTGATTGATTATGCCATAAGATATTTTGATCATCTCCTGAAGACATACGGTAAGAATAAGTATAGAAAAACAGAGATTACCACTTTTGATGATGTTGATGCAAAAAAAGTAGTTGTTCGTAATCAAAAACTATATGTAAATAAAGAAGAAGGTTTCATTGGAACAGGTCTTAAAAAAGACGAGTTTATATGCGAATGTTCTGATATTGATGATATCATTGTTTTTACTGCTTCTGGACTAATGCAGGTGGTTAAGGTAGGTAGTAAAGTGTTTATTGAAAAAAACATTCTTCACACTGCAATATTTAAGCGAAAGGATTCCAGAACTATTTATAATATGATATATCGAGATGGAAAAAATGGAACCTATTTTGTTAAAAGATTTCCAGTTAGTGGTGTCACAAGAGATAAGTCCTATGATTTAACACAAGGAAAATCAAGCTCTGAAATTCAGTATTTTTCTGCTAATCCAAATGGTGAAGCAGAGATAATATCAATAAATCTAAGAAACACTGGAAGTATAAAAAAATTGAAATGGGATTTAGATTTTGCTGATTATATAATCAAAGGGAGAAATTCAAAAGGAAACATTGTAACTAAGTATACCATTCGTAAAAATGGTATTGAACTTAAAGAAAAAGGAAAGTCTACGCTAAAGCCCAGAGATATATGGATAGACACTACAGTTCAGAGGTTAAATACTGACGGTAGAGGGAAACTTTTGGGAGCATTTAAAGGTGGGGATAAATTACTTGAGATTACGGGAAATGCGACTGTGAAAGTTATGATTCCGGAGATGACTCTTCATTTTGATAAAGAACAGTTAATTCTTGAGAAGTGGCTTCCTAGAAAGCCAATTACTGCGGTTTATTATGATCCTTACAAAAAGAAATCATTTTTAAAGAGATTTTTAATTGAAAATGAGAATAAAGAAGACTTTTTCATAAAAGAAAAAACAGAACTTTTATATATCACAACTGAAGGAAGACCTGTTTTAGAAATTCACTTTTCTAAGCAGAAAAGGGGAGAAGATGCTCCTAAATCGATACTTGTAAACGTAGAGGAGTTTATCACTATTAAAGGAATTAAAGCAATAGGAAATCAGCTTTCTGATAAAAAGATCAAATCTGTGACTCTTAAAGAAAGCTTGCCGTATTCAATTGATCATATAGAAATAGCTACTGAAGAGATTGAGGTGAATGATGAGATCCATCTAAGTAATGAAGATTCTCAAATCACACTTGACCTTTAAAGTCATAAAGTATTTATTAATCATTATGATCTACTTCTTTATCAAAATATAAAGAAAATATCACAGAATATACTTACGGAGATGGCTATTCAGATAAAGTAAAATTTGAAATAAAAGCCACATGTTTTAATTATGTAATCAAGCTATTTGATGGTAATTTAATTATAGATCTTGTAGAAAATGAATGGATCGATGAAATGAACGGAAGGGTCTACGATAATGTTTTTAGACTTTTCAATTATTGTGATTTTCCTAAAGATAAGAAAGAGCGAGAAGAATTCTATTTTGACTTAAGGAATGCTCCATCAGATAATTTATGTATGAATATGGATGGCATTCAAACCTAAAATTGATAAGCCAATTAAAACAAATGTTTGTAAGTTATAATTTTACTTGTTTTTAACAAGGAAAAAAATAATATAACGTAGTAGTAATGAAGTAGTTATTAATTCATTATATTGAATACTATTTTATAATTTCGACCCTAACAAAAATAGATAAATGATAGGTGAATACTTATTTTATAATGACTTTCCCAAAGGTGTAAAATCAATCTATTGCAATGGTCGTACTTACACACGAGAGGAGTTTTTGATTGAAAAAGATCAATTTTTCAAGAGAAAGTCAAATAGAAAAAATCATAAAACTTCGGTTTGATTTTTAATAAAATTTGTGTGCCTAGTAAATAGTTAGGATTGATTTATAAAACAATTATTTTTTTCAGTGTCTTCTTCGGTTCTGCTCAGATTGATAAAACTGATCACAAATCCTTAAATGATTCTATTAGTAAATACTCTGAAATAGATCCTAACAAGGCTCTCGATTATGGATTTGAGGTTCTTAAAATAGCGGATGTTGTTAATCCAAATAGAGAATTAGTCTCTACATATAATTTAATTGGACAACTTCTAACAAATAAGAAATTATATGCTGAGGCCTTATCTTATTTTTCAGAAGCATTAAAATCTTTTAAACTTGTCGATAAGGATAGATATTATCATGAAAAAAACGTTAACTCTCCTCCGTGGGTACTTGTTAATATTAGTAATTTATATTATGCCATTGGTGAAATTGATAATGCAAAATTAAAAGGAAAAGAAGCTGAAATTAATTTTCTTTTATTTGATGATGATAGAAAAAAAGAAATTGGTTTAAATACTGTATATGGTAATCTAGGTCTTTTTTTAACTCATGAAAAGGATTATGAAACGGTAGAGAAACTTTACTTAAGGGTATTAAGTAGTAGAAAAAAAATCAAGGATTTAGAAGGAGAAATGTATGCCTATAATCAACTGATAAATTTATTTTTAAATACTGGGGATCTTTATAATTCCAATGAATTTTATAACGAAGCTGTAATTTTATATAATCAAGTTAAAAGTGAATCTGGTATTCTAGAAAAATCATATTTACAAAGAAATTATGGATATATTTTTCTTCAATATGGAACAAGGTATTTTAGAGAAAATGAATTTAATAATGCACTTGATTACCTATACAAAACGAAAATTATTCTGGCTGCATTTCCTGATGAATTACCTTTCATCGATTCAATGATTTCTCGCTGTTTTCTTGGTCTTAAAGATTATAAAAATGCGGAGATAAGTGCACTTCAAAATCTTTCTTCAAAATCACTGAGCACTAATCAAAAAAAAATAAACTATAACGTGCTTCAGAGTGTTTACACTCAAAAGGAAGATTTTGATAATTTAATCAAGGTAAAAGATTCATTGATTAAAATGGGTGGTATTATAAATACATCAAAAATAAGAGGGGCTTTTTCAAAACTAGAGACACAGATTCTGTTATCTAAAAAACAAAGTGAGTTAAATGAGAGTAAAATCAGATACAACACATACTTATTCATACTCATTATTGGATCTGTTATACTTGTTTTTTCATTTATTACAATGAGGATAAATTATAATTATCAGAAGGAGCGAAATATTCGTCTTCAAATAGAGCAGAGCATAACAAAATCAAGATTAGAAAAGAAGCAATTAGAGTTGGTTAGTAAAACAAATTTTATAGCACAAAGAAATGAGTATTTAGATTCTCTGAAACAAAATATCAAAAAAAATAAAAATGATAATCGGCCCAATGAGGATCTATCTCAGGGTATTGAAAATGATATTAATAAAATTATTGGCTCTGAAAAAGTATTTAAAAATTTTGAGAGTCAATTTACAGAGGTATATCCTGAGTTCTTTAAAGCTTTAGTATTGAAATATGGAAAACTCTCACAAACTGATCTTCGTTTGTGCGCTTACATTAAAATGAATCAAAGCGCTAACGAAATTTCTCAAATAACAGGAGTTTCGTTAAGAACAGTTGAAACCCAAAGATATCGATTAGGAAAAAAAATAAAACTTTCAGATTCTGAAAGTCTTAACTCAGTTATAATTTCTATTTAATAATGAAAAACTTATTCTTAATATTTTTTGGAATACTAGTGAGTCTTGAAGTATGTTCACAACAAGACCCTCAATACACTCAATACATGTATAATACTATGAGCATAAACTCTGCTTATACGGGTCAAAGAGATGTATTGAGTGTCACGGGTTTATATCGTACACAATGGGTGAGTATTGATGGTGCTCCAAAGACACTAACATTTGGAATTCATTCTCCTTTAAAAAACCAAAATCTTGGTATAGGGTTAAGTATTGTAAGCGATCAATTAGGGCCAATAAGAGAGGACTACATAGATCTAAATTTTTCTTATACAATAAGATTAAATGAATTAACGGAGCTATCATTTGGGCTTAAAGGAGGATTACATAATTTAAATTCAGATTGGACTAGGGGAGTTCTTTTTCAAAATACTGATCTAGCTTTTAATGAAAATATAAGTTTGTTTTCTCCAACAATAGGGGTCGGGTTATATTTACACTCCACCAGGGGTTATTTAGGACTATCCTTACCAAATATTTTAACTACGAAGCATTATGATGATTACAAAGGTTCTTTAGCCTCAGAAAGTTTACATTTTTTTGTAATTGGAGGGTATGTATTTAATATTGATAATAGTATAAAGTTAAAACCAGCTTTTATGGTGAAAGCTGTTTCTGGCTCCCCCATTATAGCAGACCTTTCAATGAATACAATGTTTAATAACAGATTTGTATTAGGCTTAGCATACAGGTGGGATGATTCTATTAGTGGGTTGACTGGTTTACAGGTAAGTGACACTTTATTTGTTGGTTATGCCTATGATTACAACAATTCTATGGGAAATAAATATACGGGAGGGACTCATGAAATTATGTTGAGGTTTGAATTACAAGAAATAACTAAAAGATTAAAAATATTATCACCAAGATTTTTTTAAAAGCTATAACAATGAAAAACAGACTATTTATAATATCGTTATTTACATTATGTCTTGTTAAGGTTTCTTTTGGGCAAAAAAACACAATTAAGAATGCACAAAAAGAATATGATAATTTATCATATATCAAAATAATTGAACAGCTTTCTTCATCAGCCGAAGTTGGCAAAGATGATACAAAGACTCTTCTCCTGGCAAATTCGTATTATTTTAATGGACAAATGAGGGAGGCTTCTAGATGGTATAAACAATTATTGTCATCAAATGAAGAAGCTTTGGACAAAGAAATTTATTTCAGATACGCGCAATCCTTAAAGGCGGTTGAAAATTATTCTGAATCTGACAGTATTATGAAGAAGTTTATTAAGTCAAACCCAGAAGATTCAAGAAGTAAATTATTCAATATAAATTACCTTCAGGTAATAGATTTATTATCTGAAGAGTTCCCTTTACGTAATTTAGAGATAAACACTTCCTTTTCAGATTTTGGGACATCCATTTATAATGGTAATTTAATATTTGCATCTTCAAGGAATAAAAAAAATAAATTATATAATTGGAATGATCAACCTTTCTTAGATATATTTCAATTTGATAAAGAAGGTAATATAACTGAAATAACAGGCAAGGTAAACACCAAGTATCATGAGTCTTCAACAGCTTTTACAAAGGACGGAAAAACCATTTATTTTACAAGAAATAGCTCAAGAAAAAATGATAAAAATATAATTGGTTTAAAAATTCATAAAGCAACTTTTAGAGATGAAAAATGGAGAGACATTGAGTCATTACCATTTAATAGTGATGACTATAATGTTGCTCATCCAACTTTAAGTATTGATGAAACAAAATTATACTTTACATCTGATATGCCTGGAACTATTGGTAGTTCAGATATTTTTTTAGTTAATATTAATAAGGATGGCACTTTTGGAACTCCACAAAATTTAGGCATAAAGATTAATACAGAAGGTCGTGAAAACTTTCCTTTTGTGAGTGATAATGGTACATTATATTTTTCATCGGATTCTCATATTGGTTTGGGAGGTTTGGATATTTTTAAATTTAATAATATTAATAACCTTTCAAATTCAAAAGAAGTAGCAACTAATATTGGAAAACCGATTAATAGTCCGAAAGATGATTTTGGATACCTTATAAACGAGGTTAGTTTAAATGGATATTTCACCTCAAATAGAGCTGGGGGAAAAGGTGATGATGATATTTATAGTTTCACTAGAAATCCATGCGAACAAAGTGTTAAAGGAGTTATAGTTGATAAAAATACACTTGAAAGTATTCCTAATGCTGATGTTACTATTTATGATCAAGATAATAATACTATTGAAACATTTAAATCTGATATTAATGGTGCATATGCCCTTGATTTAGTTTGTGACTTTAGCTTATATAAACTTATTGGTGAAAAAGAAAACTATAAAAATGACACATTAGTTTTTACTAATAGTTCAGAAAAAATAAAGAATTTAAAGTTGGTTTTAAAACCAGTGCTACAGTATACTTCCAATAAAAAAGATGAATTAACATGCTCTCATTTTAGTATAATTGCTGGTTCATTTAGCAATAAATCTAATGCTGAAAGAAAAATGAAATCTTTAATAATTGAGGGTTATGATGCAGCTATAGCTGAGATTAATCCTGAAGGCCTGTTTAGGGTCGCATACGGTCGTTTTAAATCTAAAAGCAAAGCAATTAAACTTTTATATCACTTAAAATATACTTTAAAAAAAGATGCTTGGTTTTTAATTGAGGATAATACTGCTTTGTGTGAAGATTTTGAACTAAAACATATTTTATATGATTTTGACAAGTCTAATATAAGACCCGATGCGGAATTAGAATTGGTCAAGATCATTAAATACATGAATGAATTTCCAAAAGTTAAAGTTGTTTTATTATCTCATACAGATTCAAGAGGTGATCAACCCTATAATTTAGCCTTGTCAATGAGGAGAAATAAATCTGCCACTGAATATTTGGTAAATAAAGGAGGTATTTCTGAGGAGAGAATTACAGTAGAAAATTACGGTGAAACAAAACTTATTAATGAATGTCCAAATGGTGAAATTTGTAATGAATTCGTGCATCAAGATAACAGAAGAACTGAATTTGTTTTTATAAATGAATTGAATAATTAATTAGTGCAAACTAAAAATGTTTAATATGAATTTAAATAATGGTATTTATAAATATGCTATAATAGTTATAATCTGTGTGTTTAATATGAATTTTATTCAAGGTCAGGGAATTAGTTCTACTAATTCTAATGTGATTGAAAAACATACAGGCTTACCTTCAAATGCATTTTATAACCAACAAAATTCTCCTACAGGATATGATCCTGGTGATACCAATGTTATAACTATTGAAGCGGAGAATTTAGTTCTAACCTCAGCTATTATAAACTCATTAAATCAAGGTGGTTCATACTATCAGTTTGAAGGTTTAGCTGTTGGTGAGGTTGTAAATGTTTATCTGTTTTATTTGAATCATGATGGTTCCAACTTTAGATCATCACCTGGGATTGTCACTTTTGATAATGTTATTAAAGGTATTTATCTTGAGCATGATCAATTCAAGCATTTTACTGGATCAAATTTTTCTTCAAGTAATTATGATTCATCTCCTCCTAGTGGTATGAGGTTTGAGCCAACTTCCTTTAATAACGGAAATTGGCACTCTTCATGGAATGACTCCTCTGCTGATGATTGGTTCCTGAGGTATGGAGGTGGCAAAATTTTTAAAGCGGGTTTAAAGAATGGATTAAAGGGCGACTTCTTTAGAATAGTAACTAGAGGATGTACAGATCCAACAGCCAATGCAGGATCAAATGCCACAATTGATTGTAATAATACAAGTGCTGTTATTGGAGCCTCAGCCGTATCAGGCCTTACTTATGCTTGGACTCCGTCTACAGGTTTATCTGCAGCTAATGTTGCACAACCCACAGCAACACCAAACACCACCACAACTTATAGTTTAGTGGTCACTAACGCATCTGGCTGTGAAAGTACTGCTGATACAGTTGTAGTAACGGTAGATAACGCAGCACCAACAGCCAACGCAGGGTCAGATGCTACAATTGATTGTAATAATACAAGTGCTGTTATTGGAGCCCCAGCAGTATCCGGTTTTACCTATGCTTGGACCCCATCTACAGGGTTAAACGGGCAATATGCACACCCCACAGCAACACCAAACACCACCACAACTTATACTCTAGTAATCACTAATTCATCAACTGGTTGTACAGATTCCGATACAGTTGTAGTAACGGTAGATAATGCTACTCCAACAGCTAATGCAGGGTCAAATGCTACAATTGATTGTAATAATACAAGTGCTGTTATTGGAGCCCCAGCAGTATCCGGTTTTACCTATGCTTGGACCCCATCTACAGGGTTAAACGGGCAATATGCACACCCCACAGCAACACCAAACACCACCACAACTTATACTCTAGTAATCACTAATTCATCAACTGGTTGTACAGATTCCGATACAGTTGTAGTAACGGTAGATACTGCTACTCCAACTCCAAATGCAGGATCTGATGTTACTATTGATTGTAATACTACAAGTGCTACCATTGGAACTTCAGCCGTATCCGGTTATACCTATGCATGGACTCCGACTAACGGGTTATCCTCATCTACAGCGGCACAACCTTCAGCCTCACCAAATACAACTACAGCATATACCGTTGTAGTTACAAATTCCTCCACAGGTTGTTCAAGTATTGGTGATGTAGTAATAGTTACCGTAAATAAAACTACTCCCACAGCCAACGCAGGGTCGGATGCTACAATTGATTGTAATACGACTAG
>NZ_CEZOWA010000021.1:0-28905 GCF_983056325.1 Candidatus Marivariicella sp.
TAAAAAGAAAAAATTATGCTTAGAATTAATACTAATAATTTTATTAATGAATTTGATATCATATGATTCAAATATAAAACGCATAATAATACCATAACAAAAATCATAATATATCCATAGAATATTATATTTTTAAAATAATACAACTTTAGTTGATGGACCCCCCCCAAATTTTTATCAATAATATTCATAATTAAAAATCTAGTCAAAATAAAAATATTAGATATTATGAAAATTATCATATAATTATTTAATGTCAATCCGATTTCATTTAATGTATGAACAAAAAAAAGAACCAGAAGTGACAGGCTAGAACATATTAACACAATTATTAGTAAATAAAATATATTGAAAATTTCAAAATTTCTATCAACACAATATCTTTGAATATATCTGTTGTACTTTGTAAAATCTTGAAAAAATTTAAATTGAATAGGATCAAAAAGTTTAAGAATTAAAATTATGCAGAGATAAAAAAGGAACAACCCTAGTATCCAATTATTGCTATTAAGCATTCTTTCTGTCCAAAATTCCATAATATAAAAGTATTGGTTTTTACCGATTTTCAAATCTATTCATATCGTTTAAATGGTAAAAAATTTATCTAAATTTGTATATGGCAGAAAATATTTTGATAATAATTCCAACATTTAATGAATCAGAAAATATTTTACAAATAATTTCCAGTGTATTTAGACATGTCCCTAAATGTAATGTTTTGGTTGTTGATGATAATTCACCTGATGGCACATCTGGAGTAGTAAGAAAAATAATTAATCAAAATAAAGAAAGACTTTTTATAATAGATAGAAAGTGTAAACTTGGGCTCGGAGCTGCATATATTGAAGGATTCAATTGGGCTTTAAAAAATAAATACGATTTTATCTTTGAAATGGATGCTGATTTGTCTCATGATCCAGTTTATGTTTCTGAAATGGTTAATATTTTAAAAGATAGTTCAGATGTAGTTGTGGGGTCAAGATACATAGGGGGGGTTAATGTTGTAAACTGGCCATTAACAAGAATATTATTGTCATACTCAGCATCATTGTATGTCCGAATAATCACTGGAATGCCAATTAAAGACCCAACAGCTGGATTTGTTGGATATAAAAGAAGAGTTTTAGAAAAAATACAGCTTGATAAAATACAATTTGTGGGTTATGCGTTTCAAATTGAAATGAAATACAAGTCTTGGATTCAAGGTTTCAAAATAACTGAGTATCCTATCATTTTTAAAAATAGAATTAACGGAAAATCTAAAATGGATCAAAGTATATTTTGGGAAGCAATCATCGGAGTTATAAAATTGCGTTTATTTAATTAAATAGAAAAATGAAAAGAATACTTATTTGTAATGCAACTATAGTAAATGAAGGTTCCCAGAAGCTAAATGATATCTTAATAGAAGGTGAAAAAATAATTAAAATTAGATCTAATATTGATCTCGAAAATGATATGCAAGTTATTGATGCAAAAGGACTTCACGTTCTTCCAGGTTTAATTGATGATCAAGTTCATTTCAGAGAACCTGGATTAGTTCATAAAGGAGATATTGAGAGTGAGTCAAGAGCAGCTGTTGCCGGAGGAATAACCTCTTTCATTGAAATGCCTAATACTATCCCTCAAACAACTACTAAGTTGGAGTTAGATAAAAAGTTTTTTAAAGCATCTAAAACATCTGCGGCTAACTATTCTTTTTTATTTGGTGGTACAAATCAAAATATAGATGAAATATTAAAATTAGATAAAAATCATGTAGCTGGTATAAAGATTTTTTTAGGATCCTCCACTGGAAATATGTTAGTTGATGATCCAACAGTTTTGAGAAAAATATTTAGTTCCACCAAGTTATTAATTGCAGTTCATTGTGAAGATGAAGAAACAATAAAACAGAATTTAAATAAATTCACTAAAAAATATGGAGAAAACATACCTATGTCAAAACATCCTTTAATTCGATCTGAACGAGCGTGTTATATTTCTTCATCTAAAGCAATTTCTTTAGCAAAAGAAACCGGTGCAAGATTACATGTTTTTCATCTCTCTACCGCTAAAGAGACCATGTTATTTGATAACAAGAAAGATCTAAAAGATAAAAAAATCACATCAGAAGTTTGCATTCATCACCTCTGGTTTACTGATAATGATTATGATGAAAAAGGGACTTTGATTAAGTGGAATCCTGCAATTAAAACTAAGGAAGATCAAATCGAATTATGGAAAGCGTTAAATGATGATAGAATTGATTTAATAGCTTCAGACCATGCTCCTCACACAATCTCTGAAAAAAATAACCTTTATTTAAAAGCTCCATCGGGTGGACCACTCGTTCAACACTTACTACTTGCATTATTAACATGTGTAAAAAAATGTAAAATATCCTTAGAAAAATTGGTTCAAAAAGCCTGTCATAATCCTGCAATTTTATTTGAAATTAATAAAAGAGGTTATTTGAGAGAAGGGTATTTTGCAGATCTTGTAATTGTAAATTTGAAAGCAAAAACCAATATTACCAAAGATTCATTATTTTATAAATGTGGTTGGTCACCATTTGAAGGAGTTAGTTTTGATGCTAAAATCGAAAAAACATTTGTTAATGGTGTTAAGGTTTATGATAATGGAGTTATTCTGGAAACAAATGCAGGAAAACAACTTACCTTTAATCGATGAAGTTTTTTATTACATTATTTTCAATTATATTTTTTTTTTCATGTCAAAGTGATAAAATAAAAAAACCAAAAGATTTAATTGAAAAAAATAAAATGGGATTAATTATGAGAGATATGATTTTGATGAAATCTATTTCTAGAAACTATATAGTGGCAATTAAAAATAAAAATTGGTTTGGAGATAAATACATATATGAAAAATATAAAATTGATAGCCTTCAGCTTATTAAAAGCCTGAATTATTACGCTAAATCTCCAAAAATATATTTAGATATACATAATGATATAAAAACGGACTTGCAAAGGTTAATGGATAGTATTGCTGTTGAGGTAAAAGAAGAAATAAGGAAAGAAAAAGAATTTGAAGGATCTACTAAATCAAAAAACTAAATTTGTTTATAATTAAAATTTGGTAAAAATTTAGTTATTTTTTCCCCATCATATTCGTTTTTATTAAAAAGAGACTTTATTAAACTTAGACTCAGATATCTTTTCTTAAACCAAAGAAAGGATAGTATAAAATCAAAAAATAGTATTAAATAAAATATAATTTTTCTAACAGAAACAATTTCTTTTTTGATCTTGAGCCTTTTTTTTAATTGACAAATCACGGATTTAAAACTCAAGTTTTTTGCAACTAAAATAAATTTTTCGTTTGATATAGAGCTATTCATTAGTGCTATACTTGTATTCACTACATCACTTATATTTACAAATCCACTCTTTCCTTTTGTGTAAAAACACAAAGGTGATTGAGTAATCATCTTTTCAATTTTTGACTGGGGAGAATCGCCTTTTATTGATTTTCCCAATATTATTCCTGGACTAACTATTACTGAATTAACACCCTCTTCAATCCCCCTCCAAATTTCTAATTCAGCATTGTATTTAGAGTTGGAATAGGGTGAGGTGTATTTTGACTCATAGTATTTTGTTTTTTCAGTTATGTTGACTCCTGAAGTTTGTTCTCCCAATGCAGATATTGAGCTTAGGTGAATTAGTTTATGTATTTTTTTATCAATACAAAGATTAACAATGTTTTCTGTACCCTGAATATTTACTTTATTTAATTTTTCTCGGTCACTTATTGAAAATGATATAAAGCCTGCGCAATGGTATACCTTTTTAATCCCTTCAAAGGCATCTTCCAGACTCACGATATCGTTTATGTCAGATTTTCTCCAAATTATATTATTGCAATCTATATCTTTTAGAAAATCCTCTACCTTTTTTTTTTTAACTTCAGATCGATATAGTGCAACAACATTATTATTATCTTTCAATAATTCTTTAAGCAAATTCATGCCGACAAATCCAGTTGATCCGGTAATTAAAATCATTATACAAAAATACAATTTTTCAAATTCATTTTTTCTTTCATTCTATAAATATATATTTGTATTAGAACAAAGATATTATGTCTAAAAATTTCGTTGAGGAGTTGAGATGGAGGGGAATGTTGCATAACATTACACCCGATACAGAAGAGTATTTGACTTCAAAAAATAAATCAGCATATATCGGTTTTGATCCAACCGCTGACTCTTTGCACATAGGAAGCCTAGTTCAAATAATTATATTAATGCATTTTCAAAATTTTGGTCACAAACCAATAATTCTTGTTGGAGGTGCAACCGGTATGATTGGGGATCCCTCGGGTAAATCGAATGAAAGAAAATTATTAGATATTAAAACATTGGAAAAAAATATCAAATCAATCAGATCTCAATTTCAAAGTTTTTTAAATTTTAATAATGAAAATAATAATTCAGCTATTTTAATTAACAATTATGATTGGATGAAAAAATTCAGTCTAATTGATTTTTCAAGAGAAATTGGGAAAAATATCACTGTTAATTATATGATGGCTAAAGAATCTGTAAAAAAAAGATTGGCTGGAGAATCAAAGGTGGGTATGTCATTCACTGAATTTACCTATCAATTAATTCAAGGTTATGATTTTCTTTATTTATATGAAAATTATGATTGTAAAATTCAAATGGGTGGAAGTGATCAATGGGGAAATATCACAACTGGAACTGAGTTAATTAGAAGGAAATCACAAGGTAAAGCATATGCAATAACATGTCCTCTAATAACAAAGGCCGATGGAAGTAAATTTGGTAAAACTGAAGATGGAAATATATGGTTAGATAAGAAAAGAACTTCTGTTTATAAGTTTTATCAATATTGGTTGAATACTTCTGACGAAGATGCATTGTCATATATAAAGATATTCACCTTTTTAGAATTAAATTCTATAAAAAAAATTACTGACGAACATATTAAATCTCCTCATTTAAGAGTTTTGCAGCTAAAATTAGCTGATTGCGTAACTGAGTTAGTTCATGGTAAAGATGAATTAAATAAAGCAAAAATAGCTTCGAATATTTTATTTGGTAAAGACACATCAAATAGTCTAATAAAAATTGATTCTGAAACTTTCCTGGAGATATTTGAAGGAGTTCCTCAGATCAAATTATCAAAAAAAATTCTTAAAGATGGTTTATCAATAATTTCAGCTTTATCTAAAGAGTCAGGGTTTTTAAATTCTATTAGTGAAGCTAAAAGATCTTTAAAAGAAAATGCCATTTCGGTAAATAAAGTAAAAGTATCAGAAGAATTTAAATTAAATATTTCGGACCTAATAGGGGATAAGTTTATTTTACTACAAAGAGGTAAGAAAAATTATTTCGTATTAAAATTTAATTAAATAAAATTAAATTGCAACCTCTTACCTCTGCTTGATCAAGTCTTCCTGTCACCTCAAAATCACCATTAGAGTAAACTCTTCCAACATCATCAGTTGCGATAAAAGGACAGCTTTCCGAGTTAGCTAAATCTATAATATTTAATCCTCCTGAATGCTCCGGCTTACATATTGATAAGGGATCATCTATTTCTCTTGTTAAAACCTTCATCCAAGGAGGACATTTAAAGATCCCATCATTGTGAGAATAGGCCTGGGATAAAATTTCAGTCATACCATATTCAGAATGAATTGATTTCAATCCAAATCCATCACAAAGTTTTTTATGAAGTTCACTTCTTACTAATTCTTTTCTTCTTCCTTTCATGCCACCTGTTTCGATTACAACCGTATATTTTAATTCCATTTTATTTGTTTCAATAAAATCTATAAGAGCAAATGAAACACCTATGAGAATAGTTTTCTTTTTTTTTGATTCAAGATCCTTGAGCATGTTGAATAGTTTATCAAAATCATCTAAATAAAACCCGCTAGATTCAGATTTACTTTGTTTTATTAAATCATTTACCATATAAATCAGTGAAGAATCTTTTCTCTCAGAATAGCCTGGAAGTAGAGCTAAAATTACCCAATCAGTTGGTTTTCCGTAAGACAAACTGAAAGACTTTGAAAAACTTTTCTCATAATTATTAGTTGTTTTTAAAAAATGTTTGGATTTTTTAAGATTACTTGTTGTTCCACTTGATTTAAAAATAATAATTGGTTTTTCATTAAATATTTTGACATCATGAGTTTTAAAAAAAGAAATTGGAAGAAAAGGAATTTCATTGATTGAATTTATTAAACTTGGAGGCTTATTTATTAAATTACAATAACTACTATATATGGGGTTTAATTTGTAATGTTTATTTAAAAGATTAAAACAAACATCATCAAAATCAGTTTGAGATCTTATTTTGAAAAAAGGATTTAATTGAATTTTCATTGAAACAAAATTAAATAATTAAAATACATTTACTTTTTAAATTATATATTTAAAATATGAATTTTTCATTAATTTAATTTTAAGTTAACATGGCCTAGAGCTTTTAGTTTTAGATTCGTACAAAATTTTTAGATGGACAACACTAAGATTAAAATACTATTGGTTGACGATGAAGTGGACGTTTTAGAGGTGCTGACTTACAATCTTTTAAATCAAGGTTATCAGATCTTAACTGCAAATGATGGATCTGAAGCTGTTGATATGGCTATTAAATATAAGCCTCGGTTAATCATAATGGATGTAATGATGCCTAACATGGATGGAATTGAAGCTTGTGAAATTATAAGAAAGAATAATGAGTTAAACAATACAATTATTATGTTCTTAACGGCTAGGGGAGAAGATTATTCCCATATTGCAGCTTTTGATGCTGGTGCAGATGACTATGTAACAAAACCTATTAAACCAAAAATTTTAATGTCGAAGGTAAAATCTTTATTACGTAGATTAGAAAATATTGATTCTATTAATGAAACGATTCTAGCTGGAGATATTATAATAAATAGAGAAAGTTATAGTGTTAATCACAATGGAAAAATTTTATTTCTTCCCAGAAAGGAATTCGAATTATTGTCAGCATTAGCTTTGAAATCTGACAGAGTTATTAGTAGAGAACAAATAATGGAAAAAGTTTGGGGTCTGGATGTTGTAGTTGGAGACAGAACGATTGATGTTCACATACTAAAATTGAGGAAAAAATTTGGAGATGAGTATTTTCAAACGATTAAGGGTGTGGGTTATAAATTCGTTGCTAAACAATTATCTAATTAGTGAAAAAATATAAAACTTTTTTTGTTTCATTGTTTGTTTCAATCATTATTTGCTCAATATTTTATTTTATAAACTCATTTGAAGCTTCAATATTTAATGATTTTAAGCTCTCAATGATTTATGGATTTATATTTTTTGTGCTAATTTTTTTAATAATAAATTTTAGTTTTAAATTTCTTTTAACTCAAAGTGTAAAAAGAATATTAGATGATGTTTATTCTAAAGATAATAATTTAGATGATCAAATAATTTCAACTGATTTAGATTTGCTTTCTGAAAGTTTAAAAAAGTTTGCTTCTGATAAGAAGCTTGAAATAGAACTATTAAAAAATCAGGATAATTATAGAAAAGATTTCATCGGAAATATGTCCCATGAATTAAAGACTCCGTTATTCACAATCCAAAGCTATATATCAACTCTTATTGAAGGAGGTCATGCTGATCCGGATATTTTAATAAGGTATTTAAAAAAATCTTCAAAAGCAGTAGATAGATTAACATATTTAGTAAAAGACTTAGATTTAATAACTCAGTTTGAAGCAGGTATAAAAAATATTGAGATGAATTCATTTGATATATTAAAAATAATAAATAATGTTTTTGAGCTTTTAGAGATTCAATCTCAAAAAAGTAATATTTCATTAATACTTGATCGTGAATATTTAGAACCAATCAGCGTCATTGGAGATGCAGAAAGAATCCAACAAGTTGTAACTAATTTAATAATGAATTCCATTAAATATGGGGTTAAAAACGGGACAACAGAAATTAGTGTTCAGGATTTAAATATTGACAAATTTATTGTTCGTATTATAGATAATGGTCAAGGTATAAACGAAGAACATTTGCCAAGACTTTTTGAAAGATTTTATAGGGTTGATAAATCAGGAAATAGAAAAAAAGGAGGGTCTGGCTTAGGGTTGTCAATAGTGAAGCATGTTATTGAAGCTCACCAGGAAAAAATATATGTTGAAAGTACTTTAGGGACTGGTTCGGAGTTTTCTTTTACATTACAAAAAGCTTAAACTTAAATATTGTTTAATCATTGAAAAAACTAGATATTTTTTTTAAAAATTGAATGTGGGAAGTAAAAATAAATTAAAAAGATTCAAAGAAAATGAAACATTTTTAAATGTAATTCAACCCTCTCGAAATACTCTGGTTAGTGGTAATTTTAACTTCAAAGGAAGTTGGAGAGAGGACTACTTCAAAAATAGTAATGAGATAGTTCTTGAATTGGGTTGTGGAAAAGGAGAATACATGATTTATCTAGCAAAAAAATACCCTAATAAAAACTTCATAGGTATTGACATAAAAGGAGCAAGATTTTGGAAAGGTGCAAAAATTGCAACTGAAGAAAAAATTTCAAATATTGTATTTGTAAGATCACAAATAGAATTAATAACAAACCTCTTTGCAACTAATGAAATATCTGAATTGTGGATTACATTTCCAGATCCGCAAATTAAATTTCAAAGGACTAAACACCGCCTAATAAATCCTGAATTTTTATCTAAATATCAAAGGATTTTAGACAGCAAAGGTTTAGTTCATTTGAAAACAGATAGTGAGTTTTTACATGGGTATTTGTTAGGACTACTAAGAAACATGTCGTGTCATATAAATTATTCGAATCATAATATTTATCACAACATGAATGTTCCTTCAGATGTAACATCTGTTCAAACCTACTACGAAAAGATATTTTTAAAAATCAATAAGCCAATTACATATTTGCAATTTTTCTGGGATGACTAAAAATGAAAGAAATTTTTTTGAAGACGTCTATTCTGTCGTAAAACAAATTCCATACGGAAGAGTTACAAGTTATGGTTCAATCGCAAAATATATTGGTTCTCCTCAATCCTCGAGAATGGTTGGGTGGGCCATGAACTCTAGCCATAAAATTAACAACGTGCCTGCTCACAGAGTTGTGAACAAAATTGGACTTTTATCAGGTAAGCATCATTTTGGCGGAACTAACTTAATGCAGCAGCTCCTAGAATCAGAAGGATTAAAAGTTGAAAATAATAAAATTGTAGATTTTTATTTGATGTTTTGGGATCCTTCAATTAATTTATCTCCCTTTAAAATTTAATTGTAAAAAACATTCTTTACTTGTATTTAAAGTATATTTGTTTATATAGGTTATAAATGTTAATACAAAAAGAATCAGTAATAAAAGTGCTTAAAAATTTAACCGCTCCCGGAAGTGGTGAAGATATCATTTCCAGTGGTTCAGTTTTAAATTTACAAATTTTTGGAGATCAGATTGACATTGATTTAAAAATTGATAACCCAAGTTTACAGGCTCGAAAAAAACTTGAGGTGGAAATACTTAAAGCCATTCATTCGCAAATAAATGTTAAAGCAAAAGTTAACATTAATATTAAAGTTGATTCTAAAAAATCACCTCCTATGTCGCCAATTAAGGGTAGATCAATTTCAGGAATAGACTCCATAGTTGCCATTGCGTCAGGGAAGGGAGGGGTAGGAAAATCCACAGTAACTGCAAATGTTGCAGTTACTCTTGCTAAAATGGGGTTGAAAGTTGGAGTTTTAGATGCAGATATTTACGGTCCTTCTATGCCTTTAATGTTCGATTTGGAAGGACAACGTCCAAAGGCACAAGAAATAGACGGAAAATCTAAAATGCTGCCCCTTGAAAGCTATGGTGTTAAAGTTCTTTCAATAGGCTTTTTCACAAAGCCTGATCAAGCTGTTATATGGAGAGGTCCTATGGCTTCTAAAGCATTAAATCAATTAATATTCGACGCTGCATGGGGTGACCTAGATTTTCTATTAGTCGATTTACCCCCTGGAACAGGTGATATTCATTTAAGCATTGTTCAATCATTACCGATTACAGGTGCGGTTGTTGTCAGTACACCTCAGCAAATAGCTTTAGCAGATGCTAGAAAAGGAATTGCAATGTTTCAACAAGAAACAATTCAAATTCCTGTTTTGGGAATAATTGAAAATATGGCATATTTTACGCCGGATGAATCTCCTGATTCTAAATATTATATATTTGGAAAAGATGGAGCTAAGATATTGTCTGAATCAAAAAATATTCCCTTTCTAGGTTCTTTGCCTTTAGTTCAGTCTATTAGAGAATCAGGTGATTACGGGAGACCTGCTGCTCTTCAAGAACAAAGTATTGTAGCTGATTCTTTCACTTCAGTAACTCAGGAACTTGCCCGTCAGGTTATTAAAAGAAATAAAACACTACCTCCTACAAAAGCAGTTGAAATCACCACGATGACAGGTTGTAGTGCTGTTAATTAAATATTATGAAAACTATAGATATCAAGAAAAAAGTAATTATTGCCTTAGACGAAATTCGTCCATTTTTAGCATCTGATGGAGGGGACATATCCTTAGTCTCAATTGAAGATGATAAAATTGTTAATGTTCAACTTCATGGAGCATGTGTTTCATGTAGTGTCAATCAAATGACTCTTAAACAAGGAGTTGAAATGACCATAAAAAAACATGTTCCTCAAATAGAAAAGGTTATTAGTTTAGAACCTTAGAATTTATTTTGAAAAAAGACATTACTTTAAACGTTTTAGATAGGAATGGAAAATATCATACTTTAATCGTACCATGTGATATGAATCTTAACCTAATGGATATATTTAAAGCACATAATCTTCCAGTCGAAGGAACTTGTGGTGGAATTGCTATGTGTGCATCATGCCAATGTTATATCATTTCTTCTCATCAGTTATTGGAAAAAACAGATAATGAACTAGCTATGCTATCTGAAGCATATAATGTTAAAAATAACAGTCGGTTAGGCTGTCAGATTTTTGTTTCTAATAAACTAGATGGATTGGAAATTCAATTGGCTCCTGAGGAATAATTAAAATTTCACGCTTGGATGTGAGAATTTAAGGAAAATGAATAATTATGAAATCTAAATTCTATATTATAATTATACATGTAATGTTTATTTCATGTATAAATAACTCTGAGCTAATTGTTTTAGGTCATAGAGGGGCTATGGGGTACGCTGTAGAGAACACTTTAACTTCGATTGAAAAAGCAATTGAATTAGGGGTTGATGGAATTGAAATAGATGTTTTTAGATGTCTGACCGGAGAATTGGTCGTATTCCACGATAAGTCTGTAGAAAAACTTACTAATGGAGAGGGATTTATTGAACAACTTTCTTTGGATAGTATAAAAAAATTAATTGTTTCTGATAATGAAAAAATACCAACTTTAAATGAAGTATTAGATCTAGTTGATGGAAAAATGATGTTAAATATTGAATTGAAAGGAAAGAATACTTCATTTCTAACACATCAAATATTAAATTCTTATTTTAAATCATCAAATTGGAAAAAAGAAAACATAATAATATCTAGTTTTATTTGGCCAGAATTAAGGGCATTTTATCAATTAAATAAAGATATAAAAATAGGAATATTAATAAAAAAAGATGATCCTTTAAAAGCAATTCCAATTGCAAAAGAATTAAAAGCGTTCTCTATCAATCCGGAGCACATTCTCTTAACAAAATTAAATGCTGCAAAAATAAGGGCTGAAAATTTCAAAATTTATACCTGGACAGTTAATAAAGTAAAAGATATTAATAGAATAAAAAAGATTGGTGTCGATGGAATAATATCTGATTACCCCGATAGAGTTAGATAAATAATTTATTCTCAATAAAATTTAATACTAATTAACCATATTTAATAATAAACTTTTAAGTATACTTTTTTGGACCATTGTCAAAATAGTATCTTTGTAAGATGGTTGAACAAGATTTTGTTTTTAAAAAAGTCCAACTTGTAAGTGGGGTTTCTTCATACGAATCTCCAAGCAATATTGCATTGGTGAAATATTGGGGAAAGTATGGGGAACAGTATCCAAAAAACCCATCAATTAGTTTCACTTTATCTAACTGTAAATCAGTAACTAAAATAAAATATAGACCTAAAAAAGATAACGAAATTAACAATTTTTTATTTTTATTTGACGGTTTTTTAATGCCATCTTTTAATGAGAAAATTAAACAATTTATAAATAGAATTTCAATATATATCCCCGCAATCAAATATCATTTTTTTGAAATAGAGAGTTATAATACTTTCCCGCACAGTAGTGGAATTGCATCATCTGCTTCTGCAATGTCTTCTTTAGCACTTTGTTTTATGGAAATTGAAAAAAAGATTAACTTAAAAATATCCAAATCGTATTTTACAAAAAAAGCTTCCTTTTTAGCTCGTTTAGGTTCAGGGAGTGCTACGAGGAGTATAGAAGGTCCAGTTGTTTGTTGGGGAGAGTCTGAAGCTTTCAATGATTCAAGTATTTTATATGGAACTACTTTTAGAAATATTGCTCCTATTTTCAATTCCTACCAGGACACGATTCTCATAATTGATAAAAATGAAAAAAAAGTCAGTAGTACTTTAGGTCACCACCTTATGGAGTCAAATCCTTATGCCGAAAATAGATTCATTCAGGCTAGAAAAAATATGAGTAAAATAAAAGATGTTTTGATTAAAGGAGATCTTGATAACTTTATAAAGATAATTGAATTGGAAGCTCTGTCTCTTCATGCAATGATGATGACTTCATCACCATCTTTTATTTTAATGCATCCAAATACCCTTTCTGTAATAAATGAGATTTATGAGTTTAGAAAACAAACTTCAATACCAATTTGTTTTACTCTTGACGCTGGAGCAAACATCCACTTGCTTTATCCTGTTCAGTTTTTTGAAAAAACTCAAAACTTTATAAATAATAAATTATTAAAGTATTGTTTCTCTAAACAATATATTAATGATCACGTCGGTATTGGATCAAAAATAATAGAAGTTTAAAATATGAAGGAAACTTTATTTTATGCAAAAATACTTCTCTTTGGAGAGTATGGAGTTATTAAAGATTCTAAAGGTCTTTTAATACCGCATAATCAATTTAATGGATCATTAAAAATATCAGATTTAACTTTAGATAGTGAAGACCAAATGTCACATGATAAGATTAAGGAGTTTATTTTGTTTTTAGAATCAGTTGATACAAAAATTGTAGATTTTGATTGGGCTAAAATTAAAAATGACATTAATAGAAATATTTATTTTGATAGTAGTATTCCTCAAGGATATGGTGTGGGAAGCAGTGGTGCTCTTGTAGCTGCTGTATATGAAAGATTTGCTAAAGATAAAATCACAGTTCTAGAAAAATTAACAAATAGTAAACTTCAAAAATTAAAATTAATTTTTTCTTTAATGGAATCATTTTTTCATGGAAAATCTTCTGGTTTAGATCCATTAAACAGTTATTTAAGTATTCCCATACTTATAAATTCGAAAGATGAAATCGAATCAACAAATATTCCATCTCAAAACTTAGATGGAAATGGTGCGATTTTTTTATTAGATAGTGGATATGAAAGAAAAACTTCTACAATGGTTGAATTGTTCATGAATAAAATGAAAAATGAATTTTTCAATAAAATGATAAAAGATCAATTTGTTTTTAATACAGACAAGTGTATTCGAAATTTTTTAGATGGAAATTATAAAAATTTGTTTTACCACTTAAAAGACTTATCAGAGTTAGTTTTTTATAATTTCAAACCAATGATTCCAGATCAATATAAGGATCTGTGGCTAAATGGTTTAAATACCAATTCGTATTATTTAAAATTGTGCGGATCAGGTGGAGGAGGCTATATTCTTGGTTTTACTCAAGATTGGATAAAAGCTAAAAAAGAATTAACATCACATGACTTGCATGTTATATACCATTTTTAAATAGTCAATTTCATACTTTTTTATTTTTACTTCTATCTTATTTGGTGTTTAGCGAAGGATCTTTAAATTTTAAAAGAATATTGGTTCAACAACATCAAATATTTCCTTTTTTGTGGAGCTATGAATAATAAAATTCTTGACTATTCCCAGTTATTACAAGTTATATTTTAATTTTCGAATCATTAAATACCTCATAGTAAACATACAATCATACTTTGTTTTGAGTCTTATTTTTATTACTGTATTGGTGATTTTTTTATAGATATCATCAAAACAAAAGGAGTATCTTTGATTACATAATATTTAAAATATATTATTAAGGGGTCTTAAGTATTGCTCTTCTCAATTAGAGTCAAAATATGAAAAAAAACACCAACACTGAATCACTTTCAAATGATTCATTAAATTCATTTAACTACAAACCTATTAGGTTAAACAAGTTTATTTCTAATTCTGGTCTTTGCTCAAGACGAGATGCGGATCAATTTATTAAACTAGGAATGGTTAATGTCAATGGAAAAATTATTACTGAAATGGGTCACAAGGTGCTTCCAACGGATAAAGTGAAGTGTGATGGTCAAAGTATAAAAGCGTCAAGACCATCTTATATTTTACTTAACAAGCCAAAAGGTTTTTTAGCAATGTCATCTGGGAAAAAATCAAAAAAAACTGTTGATGAATTAATTAATATTCCTAGATTAAGTAAGCTTTATTCATCAGATGACATGGGAAGAACAGTTACTGGACTTTTATTTTTAAGTGATGACATTAATTTAATAAAAAAAATAAATCAATCAAAAAAAGGAGTCAGAATGATTTATAAAATTTCTCTTGATAAAAATATTACAAAATCTGATATTGAAATTGCTAAAAAGTCTCAGCTTATTTTTGATAAGGAAATTCAATTTAAAGATGTTTCTTACATACTGGGAGGTACCAAAAATGAAATAGGTGTGGAGTGTAATAATATTCCTTCAAGTATTATCATAAAGTTTTTTAAAAAAATCAATTATACGGTTGAATACTTAGACAGAACTACTTATGGCTCCTTTTCTAAAAAAGAATTACCTAGAGGAAAATGGAGATCACTAAGTTCTAGGGAGCTAAGTTTTTTGAAAATGCTTTGAAAATTATATCTCTTCTTGTTATCATCTCATAAAGAAAAAGACTGAAAACTATTATATACTCAAGTAGTATTAAAACTGTATTTTCTTGAAACCCATTTGAAGTATATGAAGAATATGAAAAAAAAACAGTAGCACTCCAAACAATTGGGTAAAAATAGGGAGTGAATATGCAAAGCGCGACCAGAGATATTATATACCAAGGATGAACCGTGGTAGCGAAAAAAAAATACACTGTAAGAAGTAGTAACTGGCTTTTCAAAATTCTTTTTAAAGTATTATTTTTCTGAAAAAGACTAAAATAACAGATTATAAACATCAATATGAATGGTAATATTTTTCCAAATGTTTGTATGATGTTATAGCCTTTATAATAAAATCCAAACTCTCTTATGATATAATAAATACTTGCATTAAATTCAAAATTATTAAACCACAACTTTATGGTTTGAATATAGTTTGATGAAAAATTGTGATCTAGGTAAGGTATCCATAGAAGCGAAAAAACAAAAACCGTTAACAAACAATACTGTATGTACTTTTTAATACCTAATTTTTTAAAAAATACTGGGATAAGTATTAATGTTAGAAGTTTTGATCCAACTGATAGCGCCATCATAATTGAAGATTGAACATTTTTATTTTTTTGTAAAAATAAAATTCCCAAAAGAAAGAAAAACATCATGACTCCTTCTCCATGTAAATTCCCAGTTAGCTCAATTATAACTAATGGATTCAAAAAATACCAACCAATTCTATTCAGTGGTAATTTCAAAATATTTAATATTTGATATGAGATATAGAAAATACATAACTCAAAAAAAATTATAAAAATTCTTAAATAAATAACAGAATAAAAAATATTATTTTCCCCTAAATAGGATGCAGCTAAAAACATCCATTGACTTATTGGGGGATAATTTGAAAAATTAGAATTTGACAGCTCTCCCATTCCATGAAATAAATCACTAGACAAATAGAACAGTTCATTTGTGTTTATTAAATAGTTTGGCTTGAATAGATATGGGTTTGTACCGATGATTTGCAAATTACCATCCCAAATAAACCTGTTAAAATCTTGAGATAATTCGGGTAATGAAATAATAAAAATTAGTCTAAAGGTCAGACCTATTATCAAAATTAACAATGGAGTAATTCTTTGATACATTAAAATCATGAAACCTAAAAAAAGTAAGCTGAATGAAATTAGTAAAGAACCCGATTCTGTTCTCTCTAGATAGTATCCAATAAGTAAATACAAAAACATAGATAAAACTAAAGTCAAAGATGAGATAACAGTTGATTTTATATTTAACTTCATTTAATTTCAATTATAGATTTTATAAAAACAAATCCAAAACCTAAAAAAAGAACTAGATGGAAGGGAAATAAAATAAAGTCTCCGTTTTTTGTAACATTAAATGCGCTGAATAATCCAAATAAAAAATATAGTGACATTAGTGCTTCAATAAAAGCATATACGCCAATTGATTTTTCAATGTATCTATTTTGATTTAAAAAATTCGAATTATCTTTTTTAATATTAAATTTTGGAGTTCTGATAAATGGACTTTTCATACCTAGGTGACCTTTTAAAACTGCAATAGAATTGTGAACTGAAAAGGCAATTGAAATAGAGTAAAAAGTTATAAACCTTAAGGTATAGTCGCAAAGACTATATAATCCAGCACCGTATTTTTGTTTGTGAATAAACCAGTAGCAAATGTAAAATATTAAAGTACTTAAAATAAAGAGAGAGCTGAAATTAAAGAACCAATTCAATTGATTCCACTCATTTTTAATGTATAACATTGGTACACTTAAAAAACCAACAAAAAAAATATTTAAAAATATTGTGCTATTTAGTAAATGGAGAAAAGCATGAATTTTAGTTTTGATTTTAATATTAGATGATTTTAAAACTTTAAATATATTTTTTTGAAAATTTTCAGCACCTCCTTTATTCCATCTGTATTGTTGAGACCTTATTGCGCTCATAACAATAGGTAATTCTGCAGGGGTAACAATTTTTTCTAAATAAATAAACTTCCAGTCCTTAAGTTGTGCTCGATAGCTCAAATCTAGATCTTCTGTTATTGTATCTCCTTCCCAGTTGCCAGCATCAAGTATTGTTGATTTTCTCCAAATACCCGCTGTTCCATTAAAGTTTATAAAATGATTTTGAAAATTTCGACCTACTTGTTCGAGGGTAAAGTGTGCATCGAGCGCAAAAGCTTGAACTTTTGTAAGAACAGAAAAGTTACGATTAATGTGTCCCCATCTGGTTTGAACCATACCAATTTCACAATTCTTGAAATAAGGTATTGTTTTAAATAGAAAATCTGAATTAGGTAAAAAATCAGAATCAAAAATAGCTATAAATTCTCCTTTGGAAGTTTTTAACCCTTCTTTTAATGCACCTGCCTTGTATCCAAGTCGGTTTTTTCTTTTTATATGCACAATATCAACACCTGTATTTTTTATTTCATAAATCAATTTTTCAGTTAATCTTATTGAATCGTCGTCTGAATCGTCAAGAACCTGAATTTCTAATTTATCGGAGGGATATTTAATTTGAACTATTGAACTTAATAATCTTTCAATAACGTACAATTCATTATAAATAGGTAATTGAATAGTTACAAAGGGAAACTCTTTTTTTTTATTAAAATTCCATTGAGATAACTTTTTTAAATTATTTTTTTCTTTCAAATAATTATCTAGTAAATCAAACTGAGCTAGTGAATATAAAAAAATAGTAATTAAAGAAGTTGTGTACAAGAAAATAAGGAAGAAAACAAAAAACAATAACAGTGGATTTTCATTTTCAATCATTTTCTTAAATAATATTTAAATATCCAACTTATAATTTTGAATCCTGCAAAAACAGTCCCCTTAAATGTCCCAGACACTTTCGAGTACCCTATTCTTTTTCGATAATTAACAGGAACTTCACAATAAGAAATTTTATTTTTTAAAACTTTTAGTTGCATCTCAATAGTCCAGCCATAAGTTTTATCACACATTTTTAGATCCTTTAAAGTTTTCCACCTAATTGCTCTGAAGGGACCTAGGTCCGTAAAAGTACCTTTATACAATAGGTTCATTAAAAAACAAGCTAATTTATTTCCAAAGACTTGTTGGGGGGTCATAGAACCCTTTTCTCTGAGAGTAATAACTCTTGATCCAACTACAAAATCTGATTTATTTTTTAAAATGGGATTTACTATTTTGTTAATTTGTTCCGGGTAATCAGAGTAATCACCGTCTATAAAAACAAGTATGTCTGGAGGAAATTTCTCAAGAAAGTCTATTCCTTTGAGACAGGCATAACCGTATCCTCTTCTCTGCTCTTTAATTACTATAGCTCCATGTTTTTCAGCCACCTCTGATGTTTTGTCAGAGCATCCATTGTTAACAACTATTAATTTATCATAAATTTTAGGTATCGACTTTAAAACAAGTCCAATAGACTTCTCTTCATTTAAAGCAGGTATTATTATTGATATTTTCATACTGCTTATAAAAAGTCATTTATTTGATATTTAATTCTATCTGTTGCTGTGGTACAATATATTTATCAAAATAGACACTTGAAAATTCATCCATAGTTAAGAATAATGAAATTGAAATTATAACTAATATGAAACTAAATAATGCTTTATTTATTTTTTTTTGTTTTGCAGTGTTTAAGCTACATTCCTCTTTTTTATTGAATTGTACTATTCCAAAAACAACAATTAGAACTCCTACAATTCTTAAAATAATTGCACCCATACCAATTGAACCATCATCAGCGTAGAAAAAATCAGCAAATGAAATAGCATAAATACCACTCATAATACCAAACTGAAATAAAATTACTGGACCAATACAGCAAATAATTCCTGCTAAAGCTGCTGATAAAGAAACTTTAAAAAGATGATAAATTTTCCACATTGTAATTTTTTTAGAATCAAATTTAGTACAATTCTATTGAATTATATTTAAATCCCAATTATAAGCTAAATATTTTATTTTTGGATTTTTGATTTCAATTGGGGAGTATTTATTAATAAAGTTCAAAAGATTCTCATTACTTCCAAAATCTTTTTTAAACCAAAAAAATAATTTTGAAATTTTAATTTCATTAGTATTAATTTCATTTTTGTTTACAATAAAAGAAACTGTTGCATCTTCAAGTTGTTTTTCAAGTTTGTATGACAAATAAGCATCTTTAGAAAGTTTAGGACAAGAAATTGAAGCACAATTTATAGCAAAATGAATTCTTGGTTCTTTCATTTTTCTTAAAATATCATGTTCAATTTCATCTAATGAATAACTCCTGTGTTCAAAAAATAAAATTTTTTCACCCCATACATTTTTAATTTTTCTGATACTACTCACAGGGTAATTTTCTAAAATAATCTTGATAGTAAGGGAATTATATGCATTAATCCAATAACTCATTTTTTCATTTTTTGACCAATAATCCTTTGGATGATTTTTTTTAAGGACACTAATGTATGCGTCAAGACCCTCTGTGTTTTTATTCCAATTTTCGTAATCAACTAGTCCGTCTTTGCCAACATACTTTTTTAACTCTACACTCCACCTCTCATGAATATTTCTTTCAAATGTTTCATTTAATAAGCAAATAGTTAATATTATCAATAAGGGTGTTTTCATACTAAATTAGTGACTTTATTTCTGAATGTTTATTTAAGTCTTGCTCATTATCTATATCGTTTAACTTAGGAAGATAATAAATAGATTTCTTAAAGTCTATCTTTTTAATACTTTCCATAAGTACAGTTGAAGTACCCCATGAGTTTATATTAAATAATGAAGAATTTAGTTTTTTTAATCCTAATAAATAATATCCTCCATCTTCAGCTGGACCAAAAACAACATCATTTTTTTCTAACGCACTAAATGCTTCACTAAAAATTTTTTCTTCTATGCTCCAAAGGTCACTTCCAATTATGCAGATTCTTTTATAACCTTTATTGAATGCCCATCGAAAAGCGTTTTCCATTCGATCACCTAGATTTTTACCGTTTTGAATTTTTTGATTTTTAGTAAACGACCAATTTGTATTACTAGGAATGAAATCACTATGAAAAACTGCAACATCACACTGTAGTTTTTTTAATACTGAAATAGTTTTATCTCTAAGGAGATTGTGAACTTTTAATGCATTAGAGTCTCCAATAGATCCTGCTAGTCGTGTTTTAACTTTACCTAACAAAGAGTTTTTACAAAATACAATAACTAAAATATTAATCATTTAAATTTTATTTCCAGCATACAGGTATCAGCTCTCCTTTAATTAGTCCAAATTTAGCAATCTCTATATCTGTATATTTTGAGGTTAAATCTATCTTTTTGCACTTAAATCCAACTTTAGTTAATCTTTTAAAAAAATCCATACCATAAATTCGAACATGATCATATTGACCAAAATTTTCATTTCGATCTTCAGGGTTAGTAATTGAATAATCCTCATAGGTTTTTTCTTTTTTTTGATCCAAAGGAACCTGTATAATTGCTCTTCCTCCAGGTTTTAACACTCTATAAATTTCTTTCATAGCTGAAACATCATCAATAATATGCTCAAGAACGTGATTACATAAAATCAAATTATAAGTTTCATTTTCAAAAGGGAGATCACATAAATCTGCTTTAACATCTGCTAGAGGAGAGTTTAAGTCTGTTGTTGTATAAGACCAATTTTTAAAATATTTAAATTTATTATAAAAAACCTGTTCAGGGGCTACATGTAAAACTTTTAAAAACTCATTTTTTATTTGAGATTTATGATTGAGATATAGCCATAACAATCTATGTCTCTCCAAAGATAGAGTGCCTGGACAAAGTGCATTGGGTCTTAAAGTATTATATCCATAAGATAGAAATCTACTATATTGTTTCCCGTTTATAGGGTCTGTAAACTTTGATCCCATAAATATTAATGAAAGAATAGGTCTAAATAAAATACTAAGTTTAATTAAAAACACTCTAGGAAAAATTTTTAACAGTATTTGCATCTCTAAATAATTTTAGAATCTGTAAAAGGTATCTCTTGGCTACAACTTATTCCTAGAGCAGAGTCAATATATTTAAAAGTGGAAAGTAAATTTGGCTTTCCATCAATTAAGGCTACGTTGTGCTCAAAGTGAGCGCTGGGTAGGTTGTCTTTGGTTAATATAGTCCAGCCATCTTTTAATTGTTTTATTTTTCGAGTTCCCATATTAATCATAGGTTCTATTGCAATGACCATACCATTTTCAAGTTTTTTTCCTTGTCCTCTTCTTCCATAGTTTGAAATTTCAGGGGCTTCATGCATTGTTCTTCCTAAACCATGACCGACTAATTCCCTTACTACTCCATATCCCTTTGATTCACAATGATCTTGAACTGCATATCCAATGTCTCCAACTCTATTTCCAATTTTAAACTCTGCAATTCCTTTGTATAAAGATTCTTTTGTTGTGTCTAACAAGGATTTTATTTTCGAATCTATCTCTCCTACGGCAAATGTATATGCATGATCACCGTAAAAACCATTCTTAAGAGCCCCACAGTCAATGGAAACAATATCACCATTTTTTAGAGGAATATTATTGGGAATTCCATGAACAACTTGAGAATTGGGAGATACACATAAGGTGTTTGGAAAATCATAAAGGCCTAAAAAACCTGGTTCTGCTCCGTTATCTCGTATAAAAGTTTCAGCTAATTTATCTAATTTAAGAGTTGTAACACCTGGTATTATTTCTGATGCTAACATTCCTAAAACCATTGAAACTATAATCGCACTTTCGCGAACTAATTCAATCTCTTCTTTTGATTTTAAAATAATTTTACTCATTTATTTGAATATCAAAGTATGGATTTTTATAAGGTTTCTCTTGAATAATAGTTTCCAAATCCCTTGCTAAGGATATGTTTGGGAATTCAACAAATCGATTTATTTCCTTCCCGTTTTTATAAAAAATTAATGTAGGTACATTTGTTATTTTCAAGCCCTTTTCGTAATTCTCTGGAGTATGTTTTTCATCAGAAACGGCATACATTTCAATTTTGGAAAGATCAAAATTAGAGAAGTCTAATAGCTTTAATATTCCAGAAACTTCTCTTTCTGAATCTTCACACCAAGTACCTAGAAACAACTTAAGATTTATTTCTTTTAATTGTTTTTGATTATTTTCAATCCATCCATCTGGTATTTTGTATCTATTATATTCTGTTTCAAACCATTTACTGTGTTCGTATGT
Source organism: Candidatus Marivariicella sp. (assembly GCF_983056325.1). Lineage (NCBI taxonomy): Bacteria > Pseudomonadati > Bacteroidota > Flavobacteriia > Flavobacteriales > Flavobacteriaceae > Candidatus Marivariicella > Candidatus Marivariicella sp. The sequence continues at coordinate 22,361 of NZ_CEZOWA010000021.1, forward strand.
TATAAGATTATGCCGATTTATTTTACCCATTATAAAAGGCTCACCTTCAATCGTTTCTCCATGAATAACTGGAAGAGGAGTTAAATCAGGATTACACGAAAGTATAATATTTCCAAATACAACTATTAGAGAAAAAATAACTCTATTGCAAAATAAAATTTTTGATTTCATCTTTTAAATATAGATTATAATAGTGAATTCAGATTCATAGACTTAGGTTTTGTAATATCTAAAATATCTAAAATTGTAGGTGCAATATTCCCTAAAATCCCATTTTTTATTTTATTTTTATTTTTGTCTATTAATATAATTGGAACAGGATTTAAAGTGTGTGCTGTATTTGGAGTCCCATCTTCATTAATCATAGTCTCACAATTTCCATGATCTGCAATTATTAAACTAGTATATTCCAATCTTAAAGCAACTTCGATAATCTCTTTACAACATGAATCAACTACTTCACAAGCTTTAGTTGCTGCGTTGAGGTTCCCGGTATGACCTACCATATCAGGGTTTGCAAAGTTTAAACACACAAAATCTGGTTGATCATTATTCATTTTGTTAATAATGGAATCTTTTATTTCAAAAGCTGACATTTCAGGCTTTAAATCGTAAGTAGCAACTTTTGGGGATTGACATAGTATCCTATCTTCATTTTTGAAAGCCTTCTCCCTACCTCCATTAAAGAAAAAAGTTACATGAGGATATTTTTCTGTTTCAGCAATTCGAGTTTGAGTCTTACCAGACTTAGATATTATCTCTCCCAATGTATCTTTAAGGTTCTCTTTATCAAAAATTATTTTAATTTTTTTAAACGAAGGGTCGTAGTTCGTAAGTGTAACAAAGTAAAGTTTGATCGGACTTAATTTGAATTCAGGATATGGTTTTTGAGTTAAAGATTTGGTTAATTGTCTACCCCTGTCTGTTCGAAAGTTAAAATAAATTACAACATCATCTTCCTGAATTTTTGAAATGGGTTCTCCACCTTTCGTATTAACAATTGGAGGCATAAACTCATCAGTTATTCCCTTTGAATAATTGTAGTTTAATTCTTTTAGTAAATCATTAGTTTTCTTTCCTGTATTATTTAATAAAAGATTATGTGATTTTTCAATTCTTTCCCACCTCTGGTCTCTATCCATAGAATAATATCTTCCGATAAGAGTAGCGATTTCTGCCCCAGTTTTTTTTAAAGTCGGTGTAATTTCTTTAATAAATCCAGGGGCAGATTTGGGATCAACATCTCTGCCATCGGTAAAAGCATGAATATATAGATTTTTTACATTTTCATTGTGCGCTATATTTAATAATGCAATCAAATGATTTAAGTGTGAATGAACTCCTCCATTAGAAAAAAGACCCAAAAAATGAACATTTTTACCATTTTTTTTACCATGTCGATATGCTTCGATTAGTATTTTTTCATTTTTTAAGACATTATTTTTTATTGCATTATTTATTTTGGCAAGATCCTGATAAACAACTCTACCAGCTCCTAAATTCATATGACCAACCTCACTGTTCCCCATTTGACCTAGAGGAAGTCCAACATGTTCTCCATGTGTTAGAAGCTCTGAGTTGGAATATTTCTCATATAAACTATCAATAAATGGTGTTTGAGCGTTTGCAATTGCAGATACAGATGGGTTGCTTGTTTTTCCCCAGCCATCAAGAATCATTAATAAAGCTTTAGACATTTTAAAAAATATTATAACAAAGATAACAATTCAACAAGCTTATTTATAGACTATGTGAACGAAAAAAATATTGTTTCTTTGTAAAAAAAAGTGATTTTAGGTATAGTCTATCGTTCTACGGGGAGCTGGTACAAGGTTGTTCATGGTAATAAAACCATTAACTGCAGGCTCCAAGGAAAATTGCGTTTGGAAGGTATTAAATCAACAAATCCTGTTGTCGTTGGTGATAAAGCATGGATAAATTATGATTCTAAGTCAAATGAAGGTATAATAATTAAAATTGAGCCCCGGGATAATTATATTGTTAGAAAATCTGTAAATCTATCTAAGCAAACCCATATTATTGCTTCTAATATTGATCATGCCTTTTTAATAATCACCTATGACAATCCTCCAACTTCAACCTCTTTTATTGACAGATTTCTCGTTACTGCTGATGCATATAAAATAAAATCTACTCTAGTATTTAATAAAATCGATTCTTATGATTCCAAAACTATGTCGAGAATAGATGAATTAATAAACACTTATAAAAACATAGGTTATAAAAGTTTAAAGATATCAGCAACACACGGTGAAAATTTAGATAAATTAAATCAAATTATATCAAATAAAGTTTGCATGTTTTCTGGGCATTCTGGGGTAGGTAAATCAACTCTTATAAATGCTATTTCTCCTAATCTTAAACTTAGAACATCTTCTATTTCAAATTATCATATGCAAGGTCAGCACACAACTACTTTTGCGGAAATGTTTGATTTAGAAAGCGGAGCTAAATTAATAGATACTCCAGGAATAAAAGGTTTTGGGCTAGTTGATATAAAAAAAAATGAAATAAGTAAGTATTTCCCTGAATTTAACAGACTCTCAAATAAATGTAAATTTAATGATTGTCTTCATGTAAACGAGCCAAAATGTGAGGTTAAGAAAGCAGTTGATCTAAATTTAATTTCATCTTCACGTTATAAAAGCTATATTCAGCTTTTAGAAGGGGATAATACATATAGAAATTCGTGAGGTTATTAATTCAAAAAGTTAAAAAAGCAAAAGTTTTAGTTTCGGGTGAAGTAGTAGGAAAAATTAATAAAGGATTATTAATTTTTCAAGGTGTTGAAGGTTTTGATAATGATGATGATATAAACTGGTTGGTTAATAAAGTTATTAATTTAAGAGTTTTTAATGACTTAAAAGATGTCAAGGATCATTCAATCAAAGATGTAAATGGAGAGATTCTAGTTGTTAGTCAATTCACTTTGATGGCTTCTACAAAAAAAGGAAACCGACCCTCTTATATAAAAGCTGCAGATCAATATTTTGCAGAAAAAATGTACAATAAATTTTTAAAAAAACTAAAAGATTCTTTAGGTAAAAAAATTGAATGTGGTATTTTCAGAGCAAGTATGGAAGTTGATTTAATTAATGATGGTCCAGTAACAATATGGATTGACTCAAAAAACAAACAATAATTACCAAATATTGACTTCGGGAATAAGATTGATTCCAAAAACTTTAAAAACTTTTTCTTGTATTATGTTTGATAGATTTAAAACTTCAACTCCTGAGGAATTTCCATAATTAACTAGTATTAATGCCTGAGATTTGTGAACACCAGCATCTCCTTTTCTGTAGCCTTTAAAATTTAATTTTTCAATTAACCATGCAGCAGAAATTTTAGTAGCTCCGCTAGAGGGGTAATTAGGAATTTCAGGATATTTATTTACTAAAACCTTAAATAAATTAGTATCGATTATTGGATTTTTAAAAAAACTGCCACAGTTTCCAATCTCCTTTGGATCAGGAAGTTTTGACTTTCTAATCCTAATTACAGTTCTCGCAATTTCGGTAAGACTGACGGGCCTATTTCCAATATTTTTTTCTATATCTCCATATTCAGTTTTAAAGTTGTGATAACCTGGTTTTGATAATTTCAACTTAATAGATGTAATTATGTAATTATTTTTCTCTTTATTTTTAAATATTGAATCTCGATATCCAAATTCACAATCTTCAATCGAAAAAACTTTTGTGTTTAAAGTCTCTAAATTAATTCCACTACACTCTACAAATACATCTTTTAATTCTACTCCATAAGCTCCTATATTTTGGATGGGGGCAGCACCAATACTTCCTGGAATTAAGGCTAAATTTTCGACTCCTCCATAGTTATTATTTATCGACCAAGTAACAAACTTGTGCCAATTTTCTCCAGCATTAACATTGACAATCACATGAGAGTCTGTTTCTTTTTCCACCAAAACACCTTTAGTATTCATGTGGATAGTTAATCCATTAAATTTTTTAGTCCATAAAATATTACTACCCCCACCTAAAACTTTTATTGGAAGTGAATTAGCCTTAAGAAGGCTAATTAAACTTGATATTTCGTCTATTTTGAAGTATTGTTGAGTAATTCCGTCAACACCAATAGTTGTGAGCTTTTTAATTGATTTATTTTCTTCTAATTGAATCATTTATCTAATATAGAAAAAGACTTATTAATTTTTACAGCCTTTATTTTTTTTTTAAAATATTCATTTAGGATTATGTTTTTTAAATACCCACAGCCTTATTACTTTTGTAACTAATTAATTAATATATAATGTCAATTCCCTCAAAATTTGTTCCATCGGATGTTGAAGACAAGTGGTACAAATATTGGTTAAAAAATAAGTTTTTTAAATCCACACCTGACGACAGAGAACCCTACACAATTGTAATACCTCCTCCAAATGTGACAGGAGTTCTCCACATGGGTCATATGATGAACAATTCATTACAAGACATTTTAATTCGCAGAGCAAGAATGAAAGGTTACAATGCATGCTGGGTTCCAGGGACTGATCATGCTTCAATAGCTACAGAAGCAAAAGTTGTTGCAAAACTTAAAACAAAAGGAATTTTAAAAAATGATCTTTCAAGAGAAGAATTTTTAAAACATGCTTGGGAATGGACAGATGAATATGGAGGAGTAATTCTTGACCAGCTAAAAAAAATTGGATGCTCATGCGACTGGGACAGAACAAAATTTACATTAGATCCTGAAATGTCAAAATCAGTAACTACTGTTTTTATAGATCTTTATAAAAAAGGATTAATTTATAGAGGTTACAGAATGGTTAATTGGGATCCACAGGCTCAAACTACTCTTTCTGACGAAGAAGTAATTTATAAAGAAAAGTCAGGAAGTTTATTCTATATATCTTATAAAATTGATAATTATGACGAAACACTTACAATAGCTACTACAAGGCCAGAAACTATTATGGGTGATACTGCAATATGTATTAATCCAAAAGATGAGAGATATAAACATTTACATGGTAAAAATGCTGTAGTACCAATTTCAAAAAGATCAATTCCAATAATATTAGATGAATATGTTGATATTGACTTTGGAACGGGATGCTTAAAAGTTACTCCAGCTCATGACCTTAACGACAAAAGCTTAGGAGAAAAACATAAACTAGAGTTTATCGATATTTTAAATCCTGATGGCACACTGAACTCAAATGGTCTTAAATACGAAGGAATAGATAGGTTTGAGGTAAGGAAATTGATAGTTAAAGATTTGGAGGGTTTAGGATGTCTCATTAAAAAAGAAAATTATATTAATAATATAGGAACTTCCGAAAGAACAAATGCAATAATAGAACCCAGAATTTCTGAACAGTGGTTTTTAAAAATGGAAAAATTAGCAAAACCAGCAATAGATGCTGTTTTAGAAACTAAAGAAATTAAGCTAGTTCCAGAAAAATTTAAAAATACTTATCGTCATTGGATGGAAAACATTACTGATTGGAATATATCCAGACAGTTATGGTGGGGTCACCGAATACCAGTATATTATTATGGAAAAAATAAAGATTTTTTTGTTGTTGCAGAATCTAAAGAAAAAGCTCTAGAATTAGCTATTATTGAATCTGGAAATCCAAATATGTTGATTTCAGAATTAATACAAGATAATGACGTTCTTGATACTTGGTTTTCCTCCTGGTTGTGGCCAATTTCAGTTTTTGATGGAATAAACAACCCTGACAACCGTGAGATAAACTATTATTATCCAACACAAGATTTAGTTACGGGTCCTGATATTTTGTTTTTTTGGGTAGCTCGAATGATAATAGCGGGTTATACATATAGAAACAAACCACCTTTTTCTAAAGTTTATTTAACCGGATTAGTTCGTGATCCAAAAGGGCAAAAAATGTCTAAGCAACTCGGTAATTCTCCAGATGCATTAGAATTGATAAGCGAATATGGTGCCGATGCTGTAAGAGTTGGTCTTATGCTTAGTTCTGCAGCTGGAAATGATTTATTATTCGATAAAGGCCTATGTAATCAGGGTAAAAACTTTGTTAATAAAATATGGAATGCTTATCGGTTAATCGATGGATGGATAGTAGACCCAAAAATTGATCAGCCAATTTCTTCAAAAGATGCGATAGAATGTTTTGAAAACAAATTCAACAAAGCCTTAGAATCTATTAATGACAACTTTGATAAATATAGAATTTCAGATGCTCTTATGACTGTTTATAAGTTGATTTGGGATGATTTTTGTTCTTGGTTATTGGAAGCTGTGAAGCCAGAATATGGATTATCTATCGATCCAAAATCAATAAATCAGATTAAAAATAGTTTCCAAGAAATTTTAAAATTAACACATCCTTTCATACCTTTTGTTTCGGAGGAGATCTGGCATTTTATGTCACCAAGAAGTGATACAGAATCATTAGTAATTAGTAAGTGGCCAATTCAAAATAAATATAACAATTCAGTTCTCGTAAATTACGAGCAGTTAAGAGAAATTGTTACATCAGTTAGGAACTTTCGAAAAGAAAATTCTTT
>NZ_CEZOWA010000022.1:0-23503 GCF_983056325.1 Candidatus Marivariicella sp.
GACTTATTTGGGTGTGAAAAAATATCAAAAGAAATAAATCATAGTTTATGAAAAATGAAAAAGAATTGAATCCGAGTCAGAGTTTTAAGTCATAAGAATTACAGCTCCGAGGTCACAAAAAAATAGCAACAATAAATTGTTGCTATTTTTTTATTTGTTATAAAATTAATTTTATTAATTTAAAAAATCAGATAATAGATTATTCTTCCTTTACAAAAGTCAAAAGTGTTTCAGTAATATCTGCACCAAGCATCTTTTTTTTTGATGAGCTTTCATCTTTAAAGGTAAAGCCGCGTCTTTTCATAAATGATTTCCAAAATGCATTTTTCTTTGCAAACTCTGTAGTCTTATCTGTGATTTCTCGTTCACCATCTTGAATTTTAGAACCTTTTTTTATTACAATTTCATCATAACCATCTCCAACCATCTTAACCCCTTGAAGTGGATTTGTTGATTTAGTTATTTCAATCATTTCATAATCAGTTACATCGATCGAATATCCACCTTTATCAGTAATTATTTGAGCTGTTGCACTCATGCCTAGCATGATAACTGCAATTGTTAAGAGTTTTTTCATAATATTTTATTCAATATAGGAAATTAATACCAAATTTCTGTCCAATAAATGGGGAAAATAATATGGTGTATGACCAATAAGCTTCTAATTATTTAGCTCACTTTTGGAAAGAAGTAGAGTTTCTTTATAAGAATTATAAACATCATTTAGTAGTCTTTTGTACATGTTTGAATAAAGTTTTGCTTGTGAAAGAATTCCGTAAAACTCATCAGATATATAAAAATTCTTATCAAACTTAAAACTTGTTAATGATGGACTTCCATAAAAATCTCCCTCAAGTAATTTATAATCGAATCTTATTCTAAATTTGGAATATGGTAAATTTCTAAAAATTAAATTGAATTCGTCTATTTCTTTAGATTGAGCAAAATTTCTTTCCTTTTGATGATTATACATTTCAAGAAGATTCATTTTTAAATCTCTACTTAATATCAACTCAAAAGTCCCAGTTGAAATCATTTGATTAAATATTCCGTCTTGTGGAAAAAAAGAAAATCCAACCTCAACACCGATAAGCTTATTTATAACTTCTTTATCGCTTAATAATTGATGATTAGAATCAATGTCATTTTGGATATCATTGATATATTCCTCAGATTTATATAACTGATTCATCAATTCTTCAATTTGAATAATATCTTTTTTTAATGTACCCATAAGGTCATCAATATATTGCTGCTTTTTGTCAATGTTTGCGTTTTTTTCGTTGAGATTTCCGACATAAAAAGAAAGAAAAACACTAAAAAATATAACTAAACCTTCTAAAAAATATTTTTTGTAGGACTCCATTTAAAAAATATGTGTTAATTTATAAAATTGAACTTAAAAATTCCTATCAATGAATTCCAATTTTAAAACGACAATAACAGCAATAGCTATTTTAATTTTTATTTCCTGTAATAATTCATTTGACCACAATATAAAAAAAGATAATATAAAAATTAAAGGAATTGATGAAGTAGTTGAAGTTTTAAGAGATAAATGGGGGGTAAATCACATTTATGCAAAAAATCAAAATGACTTATTTTTTTCTCAAGGTTATTTAGCAGCCAAAGACAGACTGTTTCAATTTGAAATCTGGAGAAGACAAGCAACCGGAACTGTAGCTGAAATCTTGGGAGAAAGTGAACTTAAAAGAGATATTGGAACCCGATTATTTAAATATAGAGGTGATATTGAAGCTGAATTAAACCACTATCATCCCGAGGGGTCTGAAATTATAAAAGCATATGTAAAGGGTGTAAACGCTTACATTACAGAAGCAAAAAAAAGTCCTGAATTGCTTCCACTTCCATTTAAAATTCTTGGAATAGTTCCAGAACCTTGGACTCCAGAAGTTGTTATCTCAAGACATCAAGGACTTCTTGGTAATATAGGTTCGGAATTACAAATAGGAAGAGCTGTTGCAGCAATTGGAGTAAAAGAAGTTAAAAAGTTATTATGGCTTCATCCTCAAGACCCCCTTTTAAAGTTAGATGCAAAAATTGATAAAGATCTTTTATTTGAAGACATACTCGAGCCATACTTTTCCTTCAGAAAGCCATTATTATTTGACGCAAATACAGTTAAAAAAGAATTTACTTCTTCTCGATTAGCAAATAATCCTTTTGAAGTAAAGGAAGACTCTCTTGCTATAGGAAGTAACAACTGGGTTGTTAGTGGAAGTAAAACCTCAAATGGAAATACTTATATGGCAAATGACCCACACAGAAAGATTGCTGTTCCTTCGCTTAGATATATGACTCATCTTGTTTCACCTAAATGGAATGTAATTGGCGGTGGTGAACCGGAAATACCAGGAATTTCCATTGGTCACAATAATTATGGGGCATGGGGGCTTACTGTTTTTAGAACTGATGGTGAAGATTTGTATCAATATAATTTAAATCCAGAAAATCATTTAGAGTATATGTTCAATGGAAAGTGGAAAAAAATGACAACTATTACTGAAGTTGTAAATATTAAAGGACAAAATTCCAAAGAAGTGAAACTTAACTACACCCATCATGGCCCAGTTACATATATAAACAAAGAAAAAAATATTGCTTTTGGAGTAAAGTGTGCTTGGTTAGAACCAGGGGGCTCACCTTACCTTGCATCACTTAGAATGGATCAGTCTAAAACATGGGAAGAATTTAGAGAAGCTTGTAATTTTAGTAATATTCCTGGTGAAAATATGATATGGGCAGATACAAAAGGAAATATTGGTTGGCAAGCAGTTGGAATTGCACCAATACGTAATGGGTTTAGCGGATTAGTTCCAGTTCCTGGTGATGGATCATACGAATGGGATGGGTATTTACCCATTATTGAGAAGCCAAATGAATATAATCCAAAAAGAGGTTATATCGCAACTGCTAATCAAAATGTGACACCAAGTAATTACAAAAATTGGAATGCAATTGGCTATTCGTGGTCCGATCCATACAGAGGGGATCGAGTAAATGAAGTTTTAGATAACGATAATGATTTAAATATGGAGAAAATGAAAAAACTTCAAGTTGATGTAATGTCAATTCCTGCTAAAACTCTAATCCCATATTTAAAGAATATACCATTTGAAATTAAAGAAAGTGATATAATTGCTAGGTTACTTAATTGGGATTTTAAGCTGACTCCAAATTCAATTCCAGCAGCAATATATGTTTCATGGGAAAATGAAATAAAAAAACAGGCCTTTGAAAAGTTTGTTCCAGACAATGGTAAAAATTATATAACATCTCTTCAACTGAAGAAAATAATTGATTGGATTCAAAACCCTACACAAGATTTTTTTGGATCAAATCCAATTAATGGAAGAGATTTATTTTTAAAAAAATCATTTATAAAAGGCATTACAAAACTCGAAAACAAGCTGGGGGAAAATATTGATAATTGGAATTATGGTCAAAAAGATTTCAAACATATTAAAATAAATCATGCATTGGGAGGGATTGTGAATTCTGAAATTGGTAAAAAATTAAATCTTGGCCCTTTACCAAGAGGAGGGAATGCATATACTCCCGGATCAACTGGAGGAAACAACAACCAGTCAAGTGGAGCTAGCTTTAGAATAATAGTTGACACGGGTAATTGGGATGAGTCAGTGGCAACAAATAGCCCAGGCCAATCTGGCGACCCAGAAAGTGTCTTTTATAAAAATCTTTTTAAAGAATGGGCTACAGACAAATATTTTCCAATTTATTACTCCAAAGAAAAAATACAGTCCGTTACTTACAAACAAACAGTATTAACTCCTAGTAAAAATTAGTATCGTATTTTATTATTGGTTCACCTCTTGATCAATTAGCTTTAATATTTCATTTAACTCCTCTTCGTACTTTATTAACACATCTATATAAAATATTATGTAATTAATATTTGCAGCATAGAACCCTATTACTGCTTTTGATTTATAGTAACCATCACCAATTATGTAAGATGATATATTTCTTTCAGAATACATTAAGCTTTTGTTTAATTGATCAACTGATGACAAAACAACGATTTCATTAACTAAGTTTTGATTTGTATTCCAAACAAAATCATCAACAAATCTATCAATACCCAGTTTTCTTTCATCTAAATGTTCATATACGTACAAAAGTTTTAATCTTAATGTTTTGTAATTTAATAATTCTAGACTTCCTGATTGTAATAATTGAGTATAAACTCCCTTTTGAGAATAAAAAGAAGTTGGAGTGTTTTGAATAATTTCTAAATAATTTTTCGCAATGTCTTCTTCACTCATAGATTGAGCGTTAGTATAATCACTAACTAGTCTATTTGTAGCCTCTAGTGATTGGTTCTGAATACCTATAACTTTGCTTATTTGCTTTAAATCTTCATTTATAATTTCACTAAGCTCTATCAATAAACCATTTTTTATTTGAATATTAGATTGTCTTAACCTAAAAGATTCAATAAAAAAAGATGCCAATACACTCAGGAAAATTAACCCACCCTCAATAAAATATCTTTTCATTTTTTTAAATTTTAGTTTTTTTAACTCTATTAAATAATGACTAAATTCATATTTTTAAAATCAATTTATTAAATATTTATGATTAAAAAATTGTTATCCCTAAGTCTAGTCTTCATAGCAACTTCTTGTTTTAACAACAAAATAAAGGAAATAAAGGATTTGAATTTTGACGAACTAAAAATAGATAAAAATATTTCACAAGTCAATTCAAATTTTCTTGAAGGTATAGATCCTCAAGATTTTGAGGAATTTTTAATAAAAAAAAACTTTAAAAAAAAGAAAAAAGAATCAAGTGGTAGTATTAAAGAGTATGATTTTACAGAACTAGAGGATAAGTACAGAATAGTTATTGATGCAAATGAAAAAGTTAAAAAAATTGAATTCTTCTCCTATTCGGAAATTAACTCATTAGAAAAAGCAACTTTATTCTTTAATATAGCTTCTAAAATTTCATTTCCACAAATAGATACTGTAAGAATAAAAAAATGGACAGAAAATAATATGAGTTCAATAAGTAAGAAATCATCTCGTGCTACAATTTTATCAAATATTCATTATATAATCGAACAAATTAATATTGGTGAATTCAAGCTTACCATAAAGAAATATAGTAGCTAATCTTAAAAAAAACTCTAATTACCCTGTTTTTATTCTAAATAGAAGCTTTTTTAGTATATTTGTTGATATTAAAAAAAATCAAATGAAAAAATATATTACTCTCGCATTAGCTATTGGTGCTTGGATATTCAATTCTAGCTCTGTAACAGCACAAAATGCTCAAAATCCATGGGCTGTTGGTATTGGTGCAAATATTGTTAGTATAGACGATGATAACAGTGGATCTGGAACTGGTGTTCCTGCACTAAGTTTAACTCGTTATTTAGGTGGTAACATTTCTATTGGCGCTCAATACTCAGCTAATAGTATAGACGGTTCTGCGGATGAATATTATACTATCGATGGAATTATAAAGTATAACATAGTAAAAGAAGGGAAAGTAATTCCTTATCTTTTTGCTGGTTATGGTTTATCAAGATTTGGAAATGGTCCTGATGAGGATGCACTATTCCCATCAAAAGAATCAGCAAGAACTACTGTTGGTGGTGCTGGTGTAAACTACATGCTCTCTGATAAATGGGCTGCACACTTAAGTACTTCCATGAGAAGCGCCTCTGAGAAAGGTTCTTCAAACCAACTACAGCACGTAATTGGACTAACATACATGTTTGGAACTGGAGATTCTGACGGAGATGGAGTTTCTGATAAAAAAGATATATGTCCAGATGTACCAGGGTTAAAAGAATTCAAAGGTTGTCCTGATACAGACGGTGATGGTATTCCTGATAATGAAGATTCATGTCCTGAAGAGGCTGGTACTGCAGAAATGAACGGTTGTCCTGATACTGATGGAGATGGAATTGCTGATGGAGACGATGCATGTCCAGAAGAAGCAGGTAGTGCTGAAATGGGTGGGTGTCCTGATAGTGATGGAGATACTGTTGCTGATAAAGATGACAAATGTCCTAATGTAGCTGGTGAAACAGGAAATATGGGATGTCCGTGGCCAGATACTGATGGAGATGGTGTTCTTGATAAAGACGACTTATGCCCTAACATTGCTGGTGTTGCTGCAAACGGTGGATGTGAAGCTGAACCATCTAAACTTATTGAATTTATATCTGTTAGTGAATCTAAATCTGGAGAACTAAATGGAGCAAGAATATATTTTGGATCATCAAGTGTGAAAATTAGTAAAAGTGGTGAAGAATTAATATCTAATCTTAAATCTCTTCTTGATGAATATCCGGAAGTAAATATAATTGTTCAAGGTCACGCTTCTGATGATGGATCTGAAAGTTACAACATGAGGATTTCACAGAAACGTGCAGACTCTGTAATGGCTGCTCTTATTGCTGCTGGTATAGATGCTAGCCGTGTTTCAACTGAGGCGTATGGTGAAACTAAACCTCTATCTAACAGAAAATTAAGTAGAAGAGTTGAGTTTGATCGTGGAGTAAATTAGTATTAATCACTAAATACATTATTAAATAAAAAAACCTCCCAGTGGGAGGTTTTTTTATTTAATAATGTATTTATTTTCTTTTCCTTTTATCTGAAGATTTTTTGTTTTTAGAAAACTTAAATGGATTAGGTTTACTTCTTCCCGATGAACTTTTTCCTGAGAAACTAGCTCCGGATGTGTTTCTTCCAGAAGAACCTCTTTTTGAAAAACCTCCATCTCTTTCCCTGTTTCTTGATTTTGACTTCTTAGACTTATTTGGATTAAATTTTTCAGTTATCGAAACTTCAATATCTCTATTATCAATATTAATTAATTTAAAACCTTCCAAAACGATGTCCTTTTCATCAGGGCCCGAAGAAAAGAATGAAAAGTTTCTCATAACGTCTACATGAAATATTTCATCGTCAGTAAGACTTAGCGTTCCCTTTATGAGGTCTTTTAAAGATTTCCAGTCATAATTATCTTTTTCACCAATATTAATATGATAACGCACTTCGTCTTTTTTACTAACTCGAGATTTTGAATCATTGTCAGAAAAATCCTTTTTTGGAGTATCTAGATTTTTTGATTTTCCACTGTAATAATTATAAAATCGGTCAAGCTCAACAGTTACCAATCTTTTCAATATATCTTCCTTTGAAAGATCTTCAAGCTTTTCCATAAAAGCAGGAAGAAGTTTTTCAGCTGAATCGGAAGGAGTTACATCTCCAATTTTTTTCGCCAAATGAAGCATCTGCGCATTACAAATTTCATCTGCGTCAGGTATTGTTTTGTGAGTAATTTTAGACTGAATGAGTTTTTCTATAGATCTAATTTTACGTTGTTCACTCTGGCTTACAATAATTATGGAAACACCTTTATTATCAGCCCTACCGGTACGACCACTTCTGTGGGTGTAAATCTCACTTTCATCGGGTAATTGATAATTAATTACGTGGGTAATATTATCAACATCGATACCTCTTGCAGCTACGTCAGTAGCTACTAAAAGTTGAATTTGTTTTTTCCTAAACGAATTCATTACAGTATCTCTTTGGTTTTGACTTAAATCTCCATGAATAGCTGCAGCATTGTAGCCAGCTTCAATAAGATTTTCAGCAACTCTTTGAGTGTCTCTTTTCGTTCTACAAAAAATACAACCAAAAATAGTCGGATGAGCATCAACTAGACGTTTTAGTGCCTCAAAACGCTGACGTCCACTTACTGTGTAGTATTCGTGTGTGACATTTTTAGATCCTGAATTTTTACTCCCGACCGTAATTTCTACTGGAGAGTTCATGAATTTTTTTGCAATTTTTGCAACTGTAGAAGGCATTGTGGCTGAGAAAAGCCATGTATTTTTTTCTTTTGGGGCTTCAGATAAAATTGCAGTAATATCCTCGTAGAATCCCATGTTTAGCATTTCATCGGCTTCATCAAGTATACAGTAATTAATCTTTCTAATGTCTACCAGTCGACGTCTTTGCATGTCTTGCATTCTTCCGGGTGTTGCAACTATTATCTGCGCACCCTTTTTGATTTTATTAGATTGTTCCTGAATATTAGCTCCACCATAGACAGCAACTATATTGACTTTTGGAATATGTTTTGCATAAGTCTGAATCTCCTTAGTGATTTGAATACAAAGCTCTCTCGTGGGAGATAAAATAAGACCCTGAGTATGTTTAGATTTTGAATCAATTTTTTGCAACAAAGGCATTCCAAAAGCAGCAGTTTTACCTGTACCGGTTTGTGCCAAGGCAACAAGATCTGTATCCTTTTTTAACAATAATGGAATCGCCTCTTTTTGAACTTCAGTTGGAGTTTGAAAACCAAGATCTTCAACAGCTTGAATAAGACTGGAATCAAGACCTAAATCTTTGAATGTGAGCATATAATATTTAAAGGCACAAAAATAGCCTAATTATTCCTGGTAGTTATGTTTTTATCTAAATACTTTAATTGATAAAAGTGAATAGTAATTAATAACTAATCTTGAATCTCTTCTTGACGAATACTCAGAAGTTAATATAATTGTTCATGGTAATGTTTCTAATTACATATCTGAAAGCTATATATTAAGATCTCACAAAAACCTGCTGACTCTATGAGTGGCAGATCTTATTGATTCTGTTATAGATACTTGTCTTGTTTAAACTGATTAGTTTGGAGAAACTTAACCTCTATCTGACAGATAATCAATTAGAATAATTGTGTTTAATCTCGGAGCAAATTAAAATTACTAACTCAATACCCAAAAATAAAAAAACCTCCAATAAGGAAGTTTCTTTATTTATTGATAATCTATTTATTTTCTTTAAATATTAATTACCTGAGTCTGTGTCAAAAGAAAATTCTGGACATGAAGGATTAGTGAAATTATCTGATGCCGGTTGCATTGTATATGTCTCTTCAAGTGAAACATCTACTCCATCTATGGAATCGGTTCCAGATGCAGATAAAACTAACGAACCAGAAGAAACACTGTTGATTTGCAATATATCGGTTTCCTGTTGACCATTTTCCTCAAAAGTTATTGAGATCTTATTGAATCCATCGCCAACCCAATTCCATTCCCCTTCCTCATAATCTACAGGACCAGAACTATTAGAAAAAGTCATAAAATAAGTTCCATAAGCAGTTATACTTACTACAATATCATTAATAGGGTCGGAGATAAATGAGCAATTTGGATCTATGTTGTTTAGCTCAGAGCTATAACAAAGATCCTCAGTACTATCTGCGAACCAATCACAAATAGTATAATCTGTTGCTTGACCGTTAATGGATTCGGAGTTTCCGGTAATACGCCATGTATTTATAAGCAATGCTTGATTACTATCAGGAAGAACACTTTCTACAACAACAATTTGTTCCGCTTGTTCAGCTGAAAGATTTTGAGGTGCAGTTGCACAAAAATTATTAATTTCCGATTCAGCCTGAAATGTAAAACTGACATCGCCTTGGGCGTCAAAAACAATATTTGTAAAAGTAGCAACATTTCCACTTTCTGGAATAGAATTTTCATCCGTGACTGGAGCATTAAATAATATAATTCTCTCTATTGGCACATCATCGACAGTTGCTTCGGCAAAAATTATATAGTAATGTCCTTGAACATACTCAACATTACTTGTGCCTCCTGTTATATTAAGCTTCAAAATGAAAGTGTTTTCCTCTGAAAATTCAATTGAATTAATTTCACAAGTCTCAAGAACCCTACCAGAGAGTGAATTAAAATTCCATTTTCCAATAAGTTTTTTCTCATTTTCAGTCTTCAATATCACTTCTTGTTCAATTGATAATTCAGGAACAGTTGCAGTAACAGTAGCAGAATCATCTTTACTACAGCTTAGAATTAATGTGATTGAGAACAATAAAATTATTTTTTTCATTTTTGTTAAGTTTTTTAAGAAGGCGAATTTAGGTATATTGTATCAAACAATATCAAAAAAAATGAAAACAAAATACTCATATTTAATAATTGTGTTTTTATCTGCTTTTTTATTTTCCCAGGAAAAAAAACTTCCCATAGACACTCTTGTGGTTACTCAACATAAAACTACAATCAAAGGTCAAACTATTAATTATGAAGCACAAACGGGGAGAATTCCTGTTTGGAATGGAGATGGTAAGCCAATTGCTAGTTTGTTTTTCACTTATTACAAAAGAACTAATATCTCAAGCAACACTACTCGTCCTCTTGTGTTTTCTTTTAATGGTGGTCCAGGAGCAGGTTCTTTGTGGATGCATATGGGATATACTGGGCCGAGAATGCTCAAAGTTGATGCAGAGGGCTATCCAGTTCAGCCCTACGGTTTTAAATCAAACCCCTACTCTATTTTGGATGTAGCTGATATTGTATTTGTAAACCCAGTAAATGTTGGGTACTCAAGGATAGTTGAATATGAAGGGAAAAAAGAAAGTGGTAAAACATTTTTTGGGGTAAATCAAGATATTAAATATCTAGCAGAATGGATAAGTACTTTTATTTCTAGAAAAAATAGATGGGATTCTCCCAAATACCTGATTGGAGAAAGTTATGGAGGAGTAAGAGTGATGGGTTTATCCCACGAATTACAGGACAAACAATGGATTTATTTAAATGGAGTTATTATGGTTTCTCCGGCTGATTACCAAGTATACCCTGGACCAGTTGCATCCGCAATTGATTTCCCTTATTATACCGCTGCCTCGTGGTATCATAAAAAATTACCAAACGAGTTACAAAAATTAGATTTAGAGGAAATCCTTCCAAAAGCAGAAGACTTTGCTTTAAATGAATTGATTCCTGCTTTATCTAAAGGAGGTTTTATTAGTAATAATGAGAAAAACTTAATAGCTGATAAAATCTCTTTCTTCACTGGACTAAACAAAAAAGATATTCTTCAAAATAACATTAATCTATCAACATCTTTTTTTTGGAAGGAGTTGCTAAGAGATGAAGGAAAGACAATTGGCAGATTAGATTCAAGGTATAAAGGTATTGACAGACAAGATTCTGGAAATAGAGTAGATTATAATGCTGAAATGAGTGCCTGGGACCACGCTTTTACTCCTGCTATAAATCACTATCTACAAAATGAATTAAATTTCAAATCTGATGTAAAGTACAATACCTGGGGGAGAAATCATCATTCTGTTAGACCATGGAATAGAGATAATGTAAGAGTTAGAGATAACTTAAGACAAGCGATGGCTGAAAATCCATTTTTAAAAGTATTTATTCAGTCCGGTTATTATGATGGTGCTACTACATATTTTAGTGCAAAATATACAATGTGGCAGGTTGATCCAAGTGGCAAGTTCAAAGATCGTTTTTACTTTAAAGGATATAGAAGTGGTCACATGATGTATCTCAGACAAGAAGATTTAGTTAAAGCTAACGATGATCTACGTGAATTCATCAAGAACAGTACAACTAACGGAAAACCAGCAAAGTATTAAACATCACAAATCTGAATTGCTTCGGCGAGTCCTCCTATTAAGTCTTCTTTAGTTGGTTTAAATTCTTGGGCAACATAACCTTTAAAACCAGTTGAAAAAATTGCTTTCATAATTGCAGGATAGAATAATTCTTGACTCTCGTCTATCTCATGTCTTCCAGGAACTCCTGCAGTATGATAATGTCCAATATGTTTATAATTCTCAGTGATTGTTCTTATCACGTCACCTTCATTTATTTGCATGTGATAAATATCATAAAGAAGTTTGAAGTTTTTAGAGTTTATTCTTTTGCATAACTCAACTCCCCAATTAGAATTATCACACATGTAATCTTTGTGATCAATTTTCGAATTTAAAAGTTCCATGTGCAGAATAACCCCAAGTTTTTCAGCCAAAGGAATTACTTTACTTAAACCTTCCACACAATTTTCAAGTCCTTGTTTGTCACTTATATCTCTCCTACTCCCGCTAAAGCAAATCAAATTAGTCCAACCTGCATCAGAAACCAGTTTAATATGCCTTAAATAATTTGTTATTAAATCATCATGAAAATTTTTATCACACCAACCATTTGTTAAACTTCTGGTTGATTTCCCCTCGAGGTCACCGTAACACATTGTTGAGATTAAATTGTGTTTCTTTAAAACATCCCACCTTTCAGATCCAACAAGGTCAATCCCTACTAATCCCATTTGTTTTGACTCAACAGCTAGTTCTTCAAATGGAATTTTCTTGTAGCACCAGGCACTCACAGAATGATTTATATTGCCTTTTAGTTTTAAATATTTTGTTGTCAGATTATCTTGTGAATAACTAAGAGGAATAACTCCGATCCCAGCAATACCGGACCCTATTGTCTTTATTAGATTTCTTCTGTTCATCTTATATTTTTAATTAAGTTAATATTTATTTGCTTAACTCCCAATTCCATGCTGATTGTAATGATTCAGATAATGTATATTTTGATTTCCAATCCAATAATTTTTCGGCTTTTTGAGTATCTGCATATGCGGTTACTATATCCCCAGATCTTCTGTCGCCTATTTTGAATGGGACTTTTTCACCTGTAGATTTCTCAAAGCAACTTATTAACTCTAGTACACTTATTCCTTTTCCAGTTCCAATATTGATAGATTCTAAAAATTTATCTTTTTTTAAGTTATCTAAGTAGTTAATTGCTTTACAATGTGCTTTTGACAAATCAACTATATGAATATAATCTCGAATACAGCTTCCATCTTTTGTTGGGTAGTCATTACCATAGACAGTAAAAATTTCTTGTTTACCTATTACAGCCTGAGTTAAGTAAGGCATTATATTTTCAGGATTTTTTTTAGGGTTTTCTCCAATCAAACACGAAGAATGTGCACCTATCGGATTAAAATATCTAAGACATATTGCTTTGAATTTTGATTCAATTCTAAAATTAGCCTCAATTATTTGTTCACATATCTGTTTAGTGTGTCCATAAGGTGATGTTGGACTTCCAAACGGAATTTTTTCATGTATTGGTTGAATTATTGAGCTTCCATAAACTGTACAGGAAGAACTGTATACTAAGGGTATATTTTGAGGCATGAACTCTAAAAGATTCATCATACCCAAAACATTATTCTTGTAATATTTAACTGGATTACTAACACTCTCACTTACTGACTTTAAAGCGGCAAAATGAATTATACCTTCAATATTTTTATTTTTTTCAAAAAAGACTTGAATATCTAACTTATTTATCAAATCAATTTTTTCAAAATCAGGTTTTATATTTGTAACAGCTTCTATTTGATCTAGAACAGATAAATATGCATTCGATAGATTATCAATAATAAAAATCTCGTGATTCTCCCTGATTAATTCAGTAGCTACATGAGAACCTATGTATCCAAGTCCCCCTGTAATAAGTATTTTCAAAATATTAAATTAAATCTCCCATCCTGAACGATAATCTCTACCTACAAACTGATTAGCATCATCCATATTTGTGATTCTCATGTTATCCCCATCCCATAAAAGTTTCTTACGAGCATAGAATTCCATATTGCCATTACTGTTTTCTTTACGAAGTAAATAACTTCTAATTGCAATATTACCCATTAAAACTGTTTCCGTAAGAGGTCCAGAATAGTCAAAAGAGGAAGTTAAAGACATGTGTTCTTTAGAATTAAATCCAGCTTTACAGGCATCAATCCATTTGCGCGCATGACCAAACTCAGGTTCTTCAGATTTATCTATAACAGATCCATTTATTGTTGGAACTCCATTTTTATACATTTTTGGATTCATTCCATAAACATCAGTAGTTATAATACCTTTTTCGCCAATCATCATAACTCCATTATAACCTCCTTTTCCAGCCAAATCTTCATTTGGAGGAATTAAATCTGGATGCGATGGTCTTATACCTCCATCTGTCCAAACCATTTCAATTTTACTTTTATTTTTTGTTGTGGGATCAAAATGCAATGTTACTGAAGATGAAGGAGGACATCCCTCTGGAATATATTCTGGAGTCCACATTTTAGTAAAAACACTTCCTACACTACATTCTACATCAGTAGGATATTTTAAACCCAAGGCTTTAAAAGGAACATCAATAATATGGCATCCCATATCACCAAGAGCACCTGTTCCATATGCCCACCAGCCTCTCCAATCAAAAGGATGCATTCCTGGTACGTATTCAGTTTTAGGAGCTGGACCTAACCATAAATCCCAATTAAGACCATTTGGAAGTTTACTATTATCTGGTTTTGGCATATTAATTCCTTGTGGCCAAACTGGACGATTGGTCCAAACATAAACTTTTGAAACTTCTCCAATCTCTCCTTCATTAATCCATTTTTGAACAGATAACTGGGAAGGATTTGATGCTCCCTGATTACCCATTTGAGATACAATTTTTCTTTCTCTAGCCATTTCTGTTAAAATTCGTGCCTCTCTTACATTGTGAGTTAAAGGTTTTTGAACATATACATGTTTATTTCGTTCCATTGAATAAATTGCTGATGGAGCATGAGAATGATCAGGACCGGAAATAGTAACAGCATCAATTTCAGGATGTTTGTCAAGCATTTCTCTGAAATCTGCGTAAAACTTGGCTTTAGGAAAACTTTTACGGCTTTCTGTCACACCATGAAGACCATTAGAGTCAACATCACATAGAGCAACAATTCTTTCTCTTCCATTTACTGAAGCATTCATTATATCTGATCTTCCTTTGCCTCCAACACCTATACCGGCAACAGCAAGCTGATCACTTGGAGCCGTGTAGTTTAAACCACCTAAAACGTGTCGTGGAAGAATCAAAAAAGTTGAGGCTAAAGCAGATTTTTTTATAAAATCTCTACGACTATTAGTTTTTGAATTTTGATGTTTTTTTTTCATCTATATTATTTTTTTCAAATTACAAATTTTATTATTATTATGGTACAATAAAATCTCCTTTCCAATGATTATTTATTTTAAAACGGCTTCTAATATTTACATCATTACTTAAATCCAAAACTTCAAAGGAATTTGCTTTAAATGTTAATTCACAAAAATTTATGTCATTTCCAATACTAATTTCATATGGATCATTAACTAATTCTCCAGGAGGTTTAAGTGTTGTGTAATTTTTTTTTGAATGATCCGGTTGATTATTAAAAATATTTGTATCTGTGTTTTTATTTGTCAATTCCGCTTTAACAATAATTTGAAATAAAGAAATATTGTCATAAAATAATAATTGGGCATATGGTGAGTTTTTTAAATCAATTATTTTTTTAGAACGGAGGTCTGAATAAATATTAAACTCTAAAAGTTCAGGATTAAAGCTTCTTAAAATTACAGTTCTGCTATTAGGCTTGTTATGTTTGTCAACAGTTGACAAAACAAAAGATCTGAAACAATGATTTTTCTCGCTAATTGCATTCATCCATTTGTTTTGGCATTCTGCAAATATTTCTGAAAGAATCAAAGTTTTTTGTTTTTTTTAAACCAAGAATCTACTCTGTCCAAAGCATTTTTTTCAATATCTGCCCAAAATAAATTAATATCAGCATAATGGTAGCTTTTTATAAAACTTAAAAATAGTCTGTTTGGAACTTTAGGGATAGAGGTCCATAAAAGTCCGTCTGTTACATGAACCCTTACACTTTTAGAATATATTTCGTTATCAATATAAAGGAGTCCTAAATGATCAGAAATATCTGATGATTTATTTAAGTTCCAAGTTATGGGATTTGTTACAACTCCACCTTTAAACCATTTATCATATTTTTCTGGATATTTATTTTTTTTAAAAGTATTCCAACTCACGTATCCACCCGTTTCTTTTTTAGATTCTAATGTTTTTAAATTTTTAAAATCATCTCTTTTTATTTGTGCACCAATTAAATATGCAGCAACCAAATCATTTTGTAAATCTTTTCCATCAAAGTATTCCTGTAATAGCCTTTTAGCATGAATTGATCCTTGACTATGTGATGCAATAATTATTGGACGATTATTTCTGTGATATTTCAAAAAGTATTCAAAAGATGTTTTTATGTCAGAATATGCTATCTCCCAAGCTTTTAATTCATCATAAGGGGGTGTGAAAATTCTAATATGAGCTTGACGATAAAATGGAACATACAAATCACCAGCTTTTGCCCATGCTGATGCTTGGTATCTAACAGATTTATTAATTACATCATACCGTATTTGTTTATCATAAATATCAGAATTCCAACTAACATCTTCAGGGTCTAGAAGTAATGTTGGATAAATAAAAAAAACAGCTGCTTTTTTTGACTTTGTATTTCCAACTATTTCAGTAAGAGGCTTTGGATAATTAGAGGGTAAAACTGCCCATGATGTTTCTGAGGAATAATCAGGTTTAGATGGAACATTGTCCTCTGAAAAAGGAATTGATTTATATTTTGATGAGGTAAAGGCGTTTAATGAGTAGTTTTTAATTACAGAACATCCATTCACAATACAAATTATTATTAAAAATAAAACTTTTTTCATATTAATGATTGAGGTACAAATATCATATTTTTTTATTTAGAATAAATTCAATCTGTTTATTATCTTTAATTTTTAAAATTAAATATGAGACTACTATTATTATTTCTTTCCTTTATTTCAATAAATATTATTAACGCTCAAAGTTTTGATCCTAAATGGCTGAATACTTCTCCCGCCAGAAACATTGGACCTGGAGGTATGAGTGGAAGAACAACAGCAATTGATGTAGTTCACAATGATCCAAAAACAATTTATATTGGAACAGCTTCAGGTGGTATTTGGCGTTCAAAAAGCGGTGGTGTTTCGTGGGAACCAATTTTTAACGATCAAATAACTGCTTCAATTGGATCTATTGC
Organism: Candidatus Marivariicella sp.; assembly: GCF_983056325.1. Taxonomy (NCBI): domain Bacteria; kingdom Pseudomonadati; phylum Bacteroidota; class Flavobacteriia; order Flavobacteriales; family Flavobacteriaceae; genus Candidatus Marivariicella; species Candidatus Marivariicella sp. Next base: position 16,842 of record NZ_CEZOWA010000022.1, read on the forward strand.
AATACAACAGTCAAATCCTGACGTTGTTTGGGCTGGAACTGGAGAAGGAAATCCTAGAAATAGTTTGAATGGTGGTTTTGGTATTTTTAAATCATTGGATGGAGGGGATACCTGGGAAAGTATGGGACTTGAGTATACTAGACATATTCATCGAATAATAATACATCCTAACAATCCTGATATTATTTATTTAGCTGCAATTGGATCTCCCTGGGGCGAACATGAAGAAAGAGGAGTTTACAAAACCCTTAATGGAGGAGAAACTTGGAAGAAAATTCTTAGTGGAAATCTTAATACCGGAGCAGCTGACCTAATTATGGATCCTAATAATCCAAATAAATTAGTTGCGGCTCTTTGGGAACACAAAAGAGAACCGTGGTTTTTTAAATCAGGCGGATCTAATAGTGGACTATTTATAACCATTGATGGTGGCAAGAATTGGATTAAAAAAACAGATGAAGATGGTCTTCCAAAAGGCGATTTAGGAAGGATTGGATTAGCTTTTGCTAAAAATAAAAGTAAAATAATATATGCTTTAATTGAGTCAAAAAAAAATGGCTTGTACAAGTCTAACGATGGTGGAAAAAAATGGAAGCTAATCAATACAAAGCCTGGAATAGGTAATCGTCCTTTTTATTATTCCGATTTATTTGTAGATCCTGAAAATGAAAATAGAGTTTATTCAGTTTTTACATATGTTAATGTTTCGGAAGATGGGGGTAAGTCTTTTTCAGAATTGATGCCAGCATATGGAGTAAATAATGGAGTTCATCCTGATCATCATGCCTGGTGGATTCATCCAGAAGATGGTGATTTTATAATTGATGGTAACGATGGAGGAATAAATATTTCAAGAGATGGAGGGGAATCCTGGCGATTCATAGGTAACATTCCTGTTGCTCAATTTTACCATATCAGTACTGATAATGAATTTCCTTACAATGTATATGGGGGCATGCAAGATAATGGATCATGGAGAGGACCAGCATATGTTTGGAAAACTCAAGGAATTCGAAATTCATATTGGCAAGAAATTGCGTTTGGTGATGGTTTTGATGTAGTACCCGATAAAGACAATTCTCAATATGGTTTCGCAATGAGTCAACAGGGAAACGTTTCAAGATATGACTGGAAAACTGGGAATAATTATACTGTTCGCCCAACTCACCCCAATCCTGAAACAAGATTACGGTTTAACTGGAATGCCGCTATAGGTCAAGATCCATTTGACAATGGGACTGTATATTTTGGAAGTCAGTTTGTTCACAAAAGTCTGGACAAAGGACTTAATTGGGAAATAATTTCACCAGACTTAACAACAAATAATCCTGAAAAACAAAAACAATCTGAAAGTGGGGGTTTAACCCTAGATGCAACAGGTGCTGAAAATCACTGTACTTTAATTGTTATTGAGCCAAGTCCAATTGAAAAAAATATGTTGTGGGTATCATCTGACGATGGAAGAGTACATATGACTAAAGACGGTGGAGAAAGTTGGAATGATGTTACAAAAGGATTAAAGGGTTTGCCAAAAGGTAGTTGGATTCCCCAAATCAAAGCTTCAAATAAAAATAAAGGAGAAGCTTTATTAATAGCCAATGATTATAGACGATTTAATTATGAAGCATATGCATATCGTACAAAAAATTATGGAAAAACATGGCAAAGAATTGTTGATTCAGATGATGTCCCAACATATACTTTAAGTATTGTTGAAGATATTGTAAATCCTAAATTACTTTTTTTAGGTACTGATGACGGCTTATATTTTTCTTTAAACTCAGGAAATGATTGGAAAAAATTTAATCCAAAAACATTCCCTTCTGTATCTACCAAAGACCTCATAATCCATCCCAGAGAACATGATTTGGTGATTGGAACATTTGGAAGAGCAGCATGGATCTTGGATGATATTAAACCATTAAGAAAAATTGCTGATGACATATCTTTGACAGATAACCTATTTGAACTATTTGAGCCTCCAACCGCCTATTTGGCTTCAATTCAACAGCCAACTGGAAGTAGATTTGGGGGAGATGCACTATTTAACGGAGAAAACCGAAAACTTGGAGCAAGAATAAAGTATTTCTTTAATCCAGAATTTTCTAAATCAAAGAATGCTAAAAAGGATTCTATATCATTAAAAATATTTGATAATGATATACTAATAAGAACTATAAAAATGAAAGCTCCTGATAAAAAAGGAATTCATGTAGTTAGTTGGAATATGGATGAAAAGGGTCCTAAATACCCAAAAAGAAAAATTAGAAAAAATAATCAAGAAGGTTCGGGAGTTAATGTAAGACCTGGTAAATATAAATTGATAATGGAGGTTGGGGAGCTCAAAGATGAGTCATCAATTGTAGTAAAATCAGATCCAAGATTGACAATTTCTAGTAAAACAATAGAAGATTCATATAAAACTGGTAAAAAGTTAGAAAAATTCTTAGATGTTGTTGATAAAGCTACGGTTCAGCTTGCAGAAAGTCTTTTAATTGCAAAAGATTTTGAAAAATCACTAAGCACAAATGATTCCATATCATACAAAGATCAAATTATATTATCAAAAGAAATTGTCAAAAAAATTAATTCTGTACAGGACTTATTCTTCGGTAAAATCGATAAAAGACAGGGTATAATACGAAGTCCAAAAGAAAACGTTTTGTCAAGAATAAGAAAAGCTTATTATTATTCAACTTCCAGACCAAATGGTATAACTACAACCGAAAATACTTTAATTAAACAGGCAAAAAGCGAATTAGATTCTTCTTTAAAAAAAGTAAATGTATTTTTCAATCAAGATTGGAAACAATACCAACTGAAAATGGATAAATTATCTATTTCACCCTTTAAAACAACCCAAAAATTTAATATTAATAATTAAAAATATCATAAAATGAAAAAATATTTAATTCTCATAATTATACTAATAGCAGTTAGTTGTTCCGAAAACAAGAAGAAAACTGAATCACTTAAAAAATATAAAATTTCTTTAAATTCAAAAAATGATAGTGGAACTTCTGGAATAGTTACCATAAGACAAGTAAACGACGGCAAAGTTGAATTAGAGGCGCATGTAATGGGTTTAAAACCTGGAAATCATGCAATCCATATTCATGAAAAGGCCGATTGTTCATCTGATGACGGAAAGTCTGCTGGAGGCCATTGGAATCCAACTTTTGAAGTTCATGGTTTGTGGGGAAGTGCCGAAGGTTTTCATAGAGGTGATATTGGGAATTTTGTTGCAGATGAAAATGGACACGGAATGATGAAATTTACAACCGACTTATGGTGTTTAGACTGTGGTGATTCGAATAAAAATGTAGTAGGAAAATCTATTATTATCCATGATGGAGAAGATGATTTGGTATCTCAACCTTCGGGAGCAGCTGGAGCCAGAGTCTCATGTGCTGGAATCATTAATGACATCTAAATAATATGGAAATTTAAAATTTAATCTTTTACAGGCAGAACTTTTAAAAAAGAGGGGTGTTGTTCAATGGCGTATTCGATTTTTTCTATAATCTCTTCGATAGAATCATTGTCGTAATCAATTTCTAGCGCTTTTTTAATATGCATTGTTTGAACAATATCTCTTTTTTTAATCATTATTCCCTTTTTATCAAAGGATCTTCTAAATCCATCTATTACAATCGGAACAACTATGGGTTTATAAGTTTTAATTAAGTGAGCAGTTCCTTTCCTAACAGGCTTAAAAGGTTTTGTTGTTCCCTGCGGAAATGTAACAACCCATCCATCATCTAATGCTATTCCAATATTTGAAATATCTGAAAACTTGACTTGTCTGTTGATTTCTTTACCCTTTTCACGCCAGGTTCTCTCAATAGATACAGAACCTGCATAAGCTAATATCCTTGAAAGCAAACTGTCTTTCATAGTTTCTTTTGCAGCAACGTAATATATATTTAACTTTGGATTCCAGATATATCCTATATTTTTGATAGAATCTATCCTTCCTGTCAAACACGCATTAAATACATGAAACATTGCTACTACATCAGCGAAATAGGTTTGATGATTTGAGATAAATAAAATATTTTTATCAGGAAGGTTCTTAATAACTTCAGATCCTTCTATTTTTAAATTATTAAAACCTCTAAACCTCCGGTGAGTAAAAATACCAAGATATCTAATTAACCATTTTTTTAAAATTAAATAGTGTCCAAAAGAGTTTTTTTTAAAAAAAAGCATATGTTAAGTTTGAGTATTGATTAAAATATTTTTTTTAATAAAATTTTAAATTCTGATAATATCATTGCCGTAGCACCCCAAACGATATTATTATTAAAATTATATGCTGGAACGCCAAACTCATTCATATATTCATTTGAAATATGAATTTTAGTTTTCAATTCATCATTTAATAACGAATCAAAAGATACACTAAAAACTTTTTTCACTTCACGTTTATCAATTTTAAAATTTGGAATTTGATTATATATTGCGATAAAAGGACATACAATGAAATTGCTTGGAGGAATATATATAGGAGTTAAAGCTTTAACAAAGTTCATGTGTTTGGCTTTTAAACCCAGTTCTTCTTCGGTTTCACGTATTGACGTTTTCCAATCAGAATCATCAAATGATTCTCTTTTACCCCCCGGCAAGCATATTTGACCAGAATGAACACCTTTATTAATTGGTCTTTGCATTAAAGAAAAAAAGGCATCTCCGTTCGTGTTTTGATATACACATATTAAAACACTGGCTTTTAAAGAATCAAAATAATGAGTTGTATTATTACTTATATATTTTATTCGTGAGGATGAAGACATGTCTTTTTGAGCACTCCTTCCAGGTAATGAAATTTGTTTTACTTTTAAAATTGAATTTTTAAACATCAAAAATTTCATGAAAAAGATTTTGTTATCTATTTTATTATTTCTTAATGGTTGTAATAACCCCCCAAAAAACAAATCAGTTTTAGAGAAAAAAGATTCAATTCCAAAAACCCATATAAAGATAAAAAAGAATGATGATTTTATTGAGTTAGATAATAAAAATGCAATACCTTTTTTATTTGAATACTCTAAAAAAAATTTAGAAAATAAAGTAAGATTATCGACTGAATATGGTGATATAGATATTCTTCTATATAAAAATACAAACATTCATAGATCAAATTTTATTTTTTTAACCAAAAAAAAATACTTCGATGGAACCATATTCCACAGAGTGGTTCCAAATTTTATAATTCAAGGTGGAAATTCTGATAACGCCAAAGTATTAATGAAACGAAAAAGAATTGGACGCTATTTGCTTCCTCCAGATACAAGAAAAGGAAATAAGCATTATCGAGGGGTTATATCTATGCCAAGTAGTGAAATTGATAACCCTCATAAACTAGCATCACCATTTGAGTTTTTTATAGTTCAACAATCTCCAGGGGCTTATCATCTTGATAAAAATTATACAGCATTTGGAAGGGTAATAAAAGGAATGGATGTTGTTGATAAAATCAATAAAGAAAAAACAGATGAAAGGGAAACTCCGCACAAAAACATATACATAAAGGCGTCAATAATTGATTAAATAGATTTTTCTTATTAAATTTATATTATAATAGTATTTTCTAATGACACTAACACAACTACAATACACCATAGCTGTAGCTAAATATGGAAATTTTACACTAGCTGCTGAGAAATCTCATGTTACTCAACCCACTTTAAGTATGCAAGTTCAAAAACTTGAAGATGAACTTGGAACAATAATATTTAATCGGAACTCTAAACCCATAACACTAACAAGTGTTGGAGATAAAATAATCAAACAAGCTAAGAATATAATTGAAGAATCTCAAAAAATGAGATACTTAATAGATCAGGAAAAGGATGTTGTTGAGGGAGAATTTAGACTTGGTATAATTCCTACGGTAATGCCTACCCTACTCCCCCTTTTTTTAAATACTTTTTTAAAAAAATTTCCAAAAGTTCATCTAAAAATTGAAGAATTAAATACGAAGAATTTTACTGAACAAATTTTAGATGGACGAATAGATGCGGGTATTGGAGCAACTCCTTTAGATAATCGAAAACTAATAGAAAACCCTCTTTACTATGAGCCTTTTGTTGGATACATTCCAGAAAACCATCCGTTAAATAGCAATAAAAATTTACAAATAACTGATTTAGAAAGTAGTAAAATATTAATTCTGGAGGACGGACATTGTTTTAGAAATCAAATAATAAATTTATGTAATGTAAATATCATTGATTATAATTTTAGCATTAAGAGCGGTAGTTTTGAAACTATGGTTAACTTGGCCGATGAAGGTCTTGGAATGACTCTTCTTCCCTATATGCATGCACAGTCTCTATCCGAAAAGAAAAGAAAGAATCTTAGATATTTTGAAGAACCAGCTCCTGCAAGAGAAATTAGTCTTGTATATTCTAAATCAAAATTAAAAATTCCTATCGTATTCGCCTTAAATAAGGTCATTGATGGGATCATACGTGGAACAATTCAGATTGAAAATATAAAAATAATAGCCCCCAAATAAAAAGAAAATAGCTAGTTCTGTTTTTCCAAAACAAATTATTAAATAGCTTGTGAAAATGGTAATTAACCTTATATTTGCCCAATATTTTTCGGGGTGTAGCGTAGCCCGGTCATCGCGCCTGCTTTGGGAGCAGGAGGTC